>JAJFUH010000035.1 GCA_021372535.1 bacterium | reverse complement strand
TAAGCATGTCCCCGAATTATTAATCGGGGATCAGCACTTCGTGCCGACCCTTGACAGCTTATATCCACGTAAATGGTGTTTATAACAACTTAAATGACATTAAAAAGGGCAAAGAAATCATCGTATTCCTAAATATTTTTTAAAAAAAAACATAATAAGGTGCTAAAATACATTTGCTTCTGAAATCTTAAATTGTTATTATTGATTCTGTACAATCAATCCCTTGTTCGATTCACAACCTTATCCTGTTGGAAATAATTCGGATATGCCGTTCAACACCTGGATTTTCGTCGTTTTCTTTATTGTTACCCTGCTCGTTCTGATAGCGCTGAAACGGACAAAATTCTGGGTTACATGGCTCCTCGTCGCATCATATTTCTTTTACGGCTGGCTGAATCCGCTCTATCTCATACTCATCGGCTATTCAACTATAGTAACATATGTTACATCGCTGCGGCTTGACGGTCCCCGCAAGAAAATCTGGCTCGGTATCAGCATAGCGAACAGCCTTCTTTTGCTCGGTTTCTTCAAATATGCGGCATTTACCGTCCAGAATCTGAACCATATTTTCCAATTCATGCATGTTACGGCACAAATACCCAAACCCGGATTTCTTCTGCCTGTCGGCATATCGTTCTATACCTTTATAAGCATGGGATACATCATCGACGTCTACCGTCAGAAAGTACCCGCCGAACGAAATTTCATACGGGTTGCATCGTTCATCTCGTTCTTCCCGTACCTTCTCTCGGGCCCGATCGAACGCGCAGGGAATATGCTCCCGCAGCTGTCCGCGCCGCCATCAATCACCCGTGACAACATCACCGAGGGGCTTTCCCTTTTTATCGTCGGCCTCTTCAAGAAAATCGCCCTCGCAGACTTTCTGGCGATCTATGTCAACAAGGTTTACGGCGATCCCACACAGTATGCCGGACTGGCTCCGCTTTTGGCGACATATGCCTTTGCATGGCAGATTTACTTCGATTTCAGCGGCTATACCGATATGGCCAGAGGCGCCGCACGGATGATGGGGTTCAACCTCATGCTCAATTTCAACAATCCCTATCTGTCCACCACTCTCGGCGAATTCTGGGGCAGATGGCATATCAGCCTGTCAAGCTGGTTCAAGGATTACCTTTATATTCCGCTCGGCGGCAACCGTCACGGCCGTTTCAACACCTATCGGAACATGATCATTACCATGCTTATCGCGGGATTCTGGCACGGCGCGGCATGGAACTTCATCATATGGGGAGCGCTCCATGCAACCGGCCGCACGTTTACGAGAGAACTCGAACGGACACGGTTTTACAGCGAACGAATCCCGAAGATTTTCAAGCAGATATTCATATTCCATTACGTCTGCGTGACGTGGATATTTTTCCGGGCAGAAACATTCGGGAAAGCGATCACCATACTCAGAAAGATATTCACCTTTACGCTGACCGATCCACGGTTTTCGATCGCGGCACTCCTGTTCATAGCTGCCGTTCTGCTCTACCAGTTCATGTACGAATCGGGACTGCGCAGATTTCTCGAGCTGTCGGCGGTTAAAATCGTTCTTATGGTTTCAATGATTGTTTACATGATATTTTTCAGGACATCAGGGTATGAAATCTTCCTCTATTTCCGTTTCTAACGCCATGGTTCTCTCCCTCAGGGAGTGGATAATAACCATCTTCGCGGTTGCAGTCATATGCTCCGTTATTTACTATGGCTGGAACTCATGGGAGTCGTTCACACCCGGTCCCGATCATCGCGAGACCTGCTGGGCGGAACGTCAGAGCGATTACTGGGCATACAACCGGTGGATCCGGTACGCCAGGGAACACTACAAGGTTCTGCTCCTCGGCGACTCCGTAATCTGGGGGCAGGAAGTCCCGAACACCGGAACGATATCCCACTATATCAATGAATATTACGGAAAAGAGCTCGTCGCCAATCTCGGCAATGACGGCCTTTTTATGGCGGGTATAAACGGCATCGCACATTACTGGGGCGATAATCTGAGCAATACCAATATCCTGCTCCAGCTGAGCCCTCTCTGGGTGCTCAATCTTCGCCGTGACCTCCGTGAGGACAAAAAATACAATTATCATCATCCCCGGCTCATTCCGCAGTTCAGCAGACGGATCAAGTATCACCACGATCTTAACACGCGGCTCGGTTATTTTATCGAGCGGTATTTACGCCTGTTTCCCTTTGTCCGTCACCTTATGGCAAACTATTACGACAATAAAAGCATATCCGGCTGGATGATGGATAACCCGTACAGTAATCCGTTCAAGGCAATCACGTTCGTGGCTACACCTGTGATGGCCGAATCCCAGGGCCAGGGAATAAGCTGGGAATTAAAGAAAGTAAAACCCTCCGACGAGCCTTTTGTCCCGCTTTCCGAATCTATTCAGTGGGGTTTATTCACCGACGCCATACAGAAATTCAGGGAAAAGAACACGCGTGTGTTTGTCCTTATCGGCCCGTTCAATCAGTATATGCTCACTCCGGAAAGCCAGCAAAGGCTTTTTGCCACGGTTGAGGATGCCAAGAAAGACCTCGACGCCATGGGCGTTCCCTATTTCGACTCATTCAAAATCGGGATTCCGAGCAATGAATATGGCGATTCCTGCCATCTGCTGAATGAAGGGCATATGAGACTCGCCCATGCGCTCCTCGATGACGAGAGTTTCAAACAATGGCTCGCAGAGATCAAATAGATCGAACCTGATCGAAGCCACAACCAGATAGAAAAAGGGCACAATGCATTGTGCCTCTACGTTTACAATATCGGGATCGGTGGTTTTTTCCGTGTCTCCGTGTTTCCGTGTTTCCGTGTTTACGTGTCGCTGTGTTTTATTTTTTTCATTCAATCCCCTGTCCAAATCAGGGGGTTTTTTTTCTTTCTTTAAGAGGGCTGTGAAAAAGTATATTTTTCACGAGCCCTATAACGAAATGTGTTGTTTTGTTACTGTAAAGGGCATGTAAATCGGCACTTCGTGCCGACCCTTGACAGCTTATATCCACGTAAATGGTGTTTATCACAACTCTTTTAATGAGTTGCCGAGAACTGACTTTCCGTACCTTTTTTTAGTTTCCAAACCGATAGTAACCTCAACTGTTCTTGTGTATAAACACAATTATTTATTCGTTAATTGCTGATTGCGTGATATATTTCACTATAGAATCCATTTTATTATAGGATTTTACTCTATCTTTTTACTTTTTCTCTCTATATATTGGAAAAAGGTGAGAAAGAATCTTTTTCGCACTCGATACCCGTATGTGTAAACGGGAATCAGAAACGGTCTTTAACAGATTATATCCGTTCATGTTTTTTACCAGGTATGCAATCAACAGATCTTTCCATTTCTCATAATCCACACAATCATAAGGCGGGAGAAACATGAAAAGCAGTCCGGGCGGCAGGTTTCGTGCAGGTTTTCCGCTCATGGTTCTCACTGTTCTGTTCGGGTTTTCCTGCGGCAGTAACGGCCTTTTCACTCTCGCCGAGAAAGGGAAGAGCGTCTATGTCATCGTTCTGAGCGATGCGGCGTCACCCTCCGAGCGTCATGCGGCAAACGAGCTTCAGGGATTCATCCGTCTCGCTTCAGGCGCCGAGCTTCCCATTGTCACCGAAAACGATTCCCGTTCGCAGAAGTCGCCCCGTATCTGCGTGGGCCCGGGAAAAATCTCCGATGCGCTCCTGGCGAAAGGGAATCCGGTTGATTTCAAGGCTCTCGGTGACGAGGGATTCATCCTGCGCACCGTGAAAGAAGGCGGTTCACGGTCGGATGTGGTAATCGCAGGCGGCAAACTGCGGGGAACCATGTATGGAGTCTATACGTTCCTGGACCATCTGGGTTTCCGCTGGTACACGAACCGAATCACCCGCTTCCCCGAGGGAAAGGCGCTGAAATCGCCGGTTCTCGATGAACAGAAAATTCCGCCGTTCATGTATCGCGAACCGTTCATAAAAGAAGCGTTCGACGGCGACTGGGCGGCCCGTAACCGTGTGAATTCCGGAGCGGCGGCGCTCGATTCCACCCGCGGCGGCAAGCTCACCGTCCTCGGGGTACATACCTTTGACCAGCTCATTCCAACCTCGCTTTTCAGGACGCATCCCGAATATTTTCCCCTCATCGGCGGAAAACGGGTTACCGGCTATGTCCAGCGCTGCCTGACCAATCCGGAGGTAGTGAAAATCGCGGCTGAGAACATGATCGCCTGGATGGACAGCGAGCCCGACCAGCGAATCTTCTCCCTCGATCAGAATGATGTGGAAAAAAACTGCGAATGCCCGGCCTGTAAAAAGATCATGGAAGAAGAATGCGCACCGTCCGGGCTGTATGTCACCTTCGTGAATCAGGTGGCCGAGATTGTAGAGAAGAGGCATCCGGAAAATTATATAAGCACCCTCGCCTACATGTTCACCGAGAAACCCCCGAAAACGGTGAAGCCCCGTAAGAACGTCATTATACGCCTCTGCCCCATCTACATGTGCGCAGGGCACCCGTTCACCGAATGCACATCGGAAGAGACGAAACAGTTCAATGAAACCCTCGCCGGCTGGGGAAAGCTGACCGACCGTATTTTCATCTGGCACTATGCCACCGATTTCTCCAATTACCTCATGCCATTCCCCAACTTCATCGAATTTACCGAAGCGATAAAGACCTATTCAGGGAGCGGAGTGAAGGGGATTTTCCTTCAGGGCGCCTACACGAGTCCCGGCAGCTCCGACGCCGACCTGCGGGCATGGGTCATGGCCCGTCTTCTGTGGAATCCTTCGGACAATCCCGATTCCCTGGTGAACGAGTGGATGCACGGCATCTACGGAAACGCGTTCGTTCCGATGCGGGCGGTGTACGATCTCATGCACACCAGGGTCAAGGATCCTAATCTTCACCTGCGGATATTCGACGCCCCGACACACGAACTCTGGCCCGATTCTGTGATTGCGGGTATGGACAGCCTCTATACATCGGCGGAATCTCTCGCGGCGGGAGACTCCACCGCCCTGTACTATGTCCGTAAAAACCGGATGTCGGTAAAATAT
>JAJFUH010000034.1 GCA_021372535.1 bacterium | reverse complement strand
GTTTCGCGATACTGCCCGACAATATCGAGAAAATGGTAGTGCGACTGCACATCGGTACGGCACACCGATGACGCGATCAGGTGGAACAGCTCCGTCGGGGACAGGAGCGACAGGGTTTCCGCCCGTTTCCGCTGACGGTCGAGCTGATCGAGATACCGCTTCTGCAGCATCCATTTCCTGTCGGCATATTCGATTCTGAGCGGCTCGGAATACTGGCATGTCCGACGCTGAAAATCCATGAATTCCGGGGACTGGCCACCTAATTCAAAGTGACCGTCATCATAAGTCCCCCAGCTTCCGAATCCCAATGAAGGGTCAAATCCGATTTTTTTTCTGTACTCCTCGACCTTATTCTCGAATTCCCTGTCAAGCTCGCTCAAGCCGACGCTGAGGTTGTCCCGGGATTCCACTTTCATCAGGCTCTGGGAAGCGTAAACGGACAGATTCGGTACGATAAACACGAACACCACCCAGGCGAAAAGGCACAGGACGATGCTCGTGGCTGCGGACCGTGTCCTCGTCGAAATAAACAGGCCGATAAACATGTACAACGTGAAGTAGAGGATGCTGACTACGAACAGAAGACCTACCCGAAGCCATTCGGTCGAGGTCAGTGAAATGTTCGGAGACAGAAGAATAATGACAGCACACAGGGTGTAACAGAACAGGATGATCGGAATCAGCGTAATAAAACTCCCCAGCACTTTGCCGAGTAATACTTCCCATCGCCCGATCGAATTCGAGAGCATGAGTTTCAGCGTTCCCATCTCCCGCTCGCGGGAGCAGATATTGTAGGTGAAGAGGAGCGCGATCAGAGACATGACGATTCCGACGATACCGATGAAATCGATCGATAAAAAAGAGTTCAGGAACGGATTTTCACGGTCAAGGCTTTTGCCGGTTGTCATGAATGGTTTTTCGCCGAGGTGGATCGTGATTTTACTTCCGACATTGTAACTGATCCCGCGGCTGAAAATGCTCAACGGCTCGGGGGGTTTGACCAGTTCCGGACGAAGCGCCGAATACACGCGGATGGACGAGTTATCTTTATCCGCCGTTTTACGGTCAACTTCGTAAGTCCTCATCTGACTTTTATAGTCGTCGATGCTGATAAACAGCGAAAAAGGGACAAGAAACAGGCATAAAAGGAAACCGATGGCAAACCGTGAAGAGATGAGATTCGAGTAAAACTCTTTAATGGCGATAGAAAGGATCATTGTTAACCTCGCTATATATAACAAGAGCAACACATATAATTCTGATAAACGAAGCGCTGATGTTTTTCAGCTATATAATCTGAAAGTAGCAAATAATATTCCAAATTATGGCGTTTATTCAATGTATTTATTAACCTGTTGTTATTTCTATTATTGTACAGATTATATTCACTGTTCTTGTCTCTTTATTCCTGTAAACACTAAAAAAATTGGGTAAGTGGTTACACATCAATATGAATCTCTTTACTCATGCAGGAAATGGTTGAACAGATATCATTAGCGAATAATCAAAAATATCTTTGTTTTATTTTCCATCGTATGAACGGGAAATATATTTATGTCCTGTATGGAAAAAGAGCTTGAGAATTATTTACAGAATCCTATTTTAGGAATCAGACAATATCATTTTCATTTATGACAACCTCTCCCGGAACGAAAAGTTACAATAAGAGTAACATTCATAATACGAGGTAATTCCATGAAAAACGGCTTATATGTGGTCATGGCCTGTATTGCTGCGTTTTTATTCTCCTGTACGGGAACGAAACAGGGCGGCGTATCGTTCTACGTTTCATTATCCGGTAACGATTCGTGGTCGGGAAAACTCACGGAGCCGAACAGTGCCAATACGGATGGCCCTTTTACCACGCTCGATCGGGGGCGGAATGCGGTACGTTCGCTCAAACAGGGAGCATCCCTGCCCGCCGGAGGTGTCACTGTCCATATCAGGGAAGGCGCATATCCACTATCGTCGACCTTTACCCTGACTTCCGAGGATTCGGGCACAGAATCGGCGCCGGTGGTTTGGTGCTCATTCAACGGGGAAAAGGTACAGCTCGTCGGCGGAAAGGAGATCACGGGATTCAAGCCGGTAACGGATAAGGCAGTCGCCGGACGCATCGATGAGGGATATCGTGACAAGGTGCTCGTGACCGATCTCATGGCGCAGGGAATAACGGACTACGGCGAGATAACCAGCCGCGGCGGCCCCGGGCTCGAACTTTTCTTCAAGGATGCGCGCATGATCCTCTCGCGCTGGCCGAACGACGGATGGACGACCATCGCCGATGTACCCCAGACCGGCGAGCTCGTGTTCAAGGGTGAGCTTCCCCATATGCGCTTCGGCTTACCGGTCGGGAGGCACTACGGCCGTTTCACCTATGAAGGCGACAGGCCGAAACGCTGGAAGGATGTGGACGAAATCGTGCTCCACGGTTACTGGACATGGGACTGGTACGATGAGTTCCTGAAAGTCAGCTCGATTGATACAAAGCGCCGTGAAATCCGGATCAAGGAGCCTCATTCCCATTACGGCTACTGCAAGGAACAGCGGTATTATGCGCTCAATATCCTTGAAGAGCTCGACAGCCCGGGTGAATGGTACCTCGACCGTAAAAACGGTCTCCTCTACTTCTGGCCGCCGGAACCTATAGAAAGCGGGCGGGCGTTCGTATCCATTCTCCGGAATCCGCTGATATCGCTCGAAAACACCGAATACGTAACGATCCGGGGTCTTAACCTCGAATTTTCACGGGGCAGTGCTGTCACCGTAACCGGCGGTTCGCACAATCTCGTCGCAGGCTGCACCACCCGTAATCTCGGAGAGCTTGCGCTCAGCATCAGCGGCGGCACGAACAACGGCATCACCGGGTGCGACATATACGATGTCGCAGCGGGAGGAATCACACTGGACGGCGGCGACCGAAAAACGCTCACTCCCGGCGGCAATTATGCAACGAACAACCACATTCACCATTACAGCGCATGGATACGGACATACCAGTCGGCAATAACAGTTTCCGGCGTCGGAAACCGTGTCGCTCACAATCTCATCCATGACGCTCCTCATTCGGGAATCATGCTCGGCGGCAACGAGCACATCATCGAGTTCAACGAGCTCCATACGCTTGCCCAGCAGACCGGCGATGTGGGTGCATTCTATATGGGACGCGACTGGACACAGCGCGGCAACATCATCCGCTACAACTACTTCCATGACCTCCTCGGCCCCGGCCTCCACGGCGTCATGGCGGTGTATCTCGATGACTGGTCGAGCGGGACGACCATCTACGGCAACATATTCCATAAGGCAGGCCGCGCGGCATTCATCGGCGGCGGCCGTGACAACACCGTGGAGAACAACATATTCGTGGAATGCGCGCCCTCCGCGCACGTTGATGCGCGCGGTCTCGGCTGGGCGAAATACTACTTCGACAAGTCAATGGATATTTACGTGAATACCCTCTTCGACCGCATGGATGCGATGAATTTCCGCGAGCCGCCCTACAGCGAACGGTATCCGGAGCTCCTGAAACTCTATGACGATGATCCGGCTATTCCGAAGAACAATAAAATCATCCGTAATGTCTCGTACGGCGGGCGCTGGCTCGATCTCTACGACGGCGTTGACTTCTCGACGGTCATGGTCAAAGACAACCTGATCGCCGACCCGGTCCTGTGCAAGTGGATCAGGAAATTAGGCGGACAGGCGATCGATTATCCGAACGGAGACAAGGAAATCACGGACATACTGACTTCCAACGGCAACATGGTGACCGACACGAATCCGGGTTTTGTCGATCCGGAGCACGGGAATTTTCAGCTCAGGGATGATTCCCCGGCGTACAAGCTCGGTTTCAAGCGAATCCCGGTCGAGCAGATCGGTCTTTCTGTAGACGAGTACCGCTCGGCGCAGGGCGCTGTCAAATAATATCCATGGAAGATTTCGATGGTCATGGGAACCTGTTATAATCAATAAGTCATTAAAACCGAATGAGCTATCGGGCTCCCGGAGTATATACCTCAGCAGGAAACGGAATACCATATGATCAAAGCAGGTAAAAAACCGCAAAAAAAGATTCAGGCAACGGAGAGAAAGATTCATCCGCTCATCATAAAACTGTTCCCCTATGTTCTCATTCTGATTCTTGGTCTCATCGTGTATTCGAACAGTTTCAACTGCGACTTCACGTTTGACGACGGCAATATCATACTCAACAACAAGGCTATCCGCCACATCGGGAACCCCGGGGCGATATGGGACTTCTACAAGACCCGGTTCGTCGGCCTCTATACGTTCGCGCTCAATTATCACTTCAATGGACTGAAAGTTTTCGGGTATCATGCAGTCAATATCGCCATTCACATCATCAATGCCTTTCTCGTCATGTGGCTGGCGCTCCTGTTTTTTTCGAGCCCGGCCATGCGATCAGAACCGATCAGCCGTCACAGCAGGCTGCTTTCGCTCGCCTGTGCCCTCGTCTTCGTCTCGCATCCGATACAGACACAGGGAGTCACGTATATCGTCCAGCGGCTCGCATCGCTTGCGACGCTGTTTTACCTGTTTTCGGTGTGCTGTTACATGAAGGCGCGGCTTTCGGATAAAAGATCGCGGTCGGTTCTTTTTTTTCTACTGGCGGCTGCGAGTGCTCTTTTCGGGATGTTCACAAAGGAAATCGTGTTCACCCTTCCGTTTGCTCTGATTCTCTTTGAGCTTGCAGCGTTCACAAAAGGCTCACTCAAGGACTTTTTTTCTCACAGGGAGCGGTATCTGTATTTCCTCATCCCGCTCATTCTCCTGCTAATCGTTCCGGCGCTCTATTCGTTCAAAACAGGCGTGATTTTTCATCCGGTCGGGTCCCACCGGTATCAGGACCCGGAACTCACAAGCACAATTTATCTCATGACCCAGTTCAAGGTGATTGTTCGATACATCGGGCTTCTTGCTGTGCCGGTTCATCAGAATCTCCTTCATGATGTCGCCGCTTCGAAGGGATTTTTTAATCCCGCAACAATTCTCGGATTCCTGTTCCTCTCATCGATTGTCGTTCTTGCCATCTGGCTGTTCCCCCGGAAAAGGGCTGTTTCGGCCGGAATTCTTTGGTTTTTCATCACCCTGTCCGTTGAATCGAGCATAATACCCATTCCGAGCACAATGTTCGAACACCGCCTCTATCTGCCGATGTTCGGTTTCAGCCTGTTCTTCGTGAGCATCATGTATTACCTCGTCTGGGAGAAATTCTCGCAGACGGCGGCGATTACTGTTTTTCTGGCCATTGTGCTCGCTTACTCCGTAATGACATTCGAGCGGAACAAGGTGTGGAAGGATCGCTTGACCCTGTGGACCGATGTCGTCCGCAAATCACCGAATCTCGCCCGCCCGCACTATAATCTGGGCTGCGCGCTCCTCGAGAAAAAGTATGCGGAAAATGCCAAAAATGAATTTTTTAAAACTCTCGAAATCAATCCGTATTATACACCCGCATATGTAAAACTCGGTACCATGGCGAGTATGTCAGGAGATTACGCGGCAGCAATAAAGTACTCTAGCGATGCAATGCTCAGAGACCCTTACAGTGTCGATGTTTACAACAACCTGGGAAGCGCATACCTGTTGAGCGGCAGATACGAGGAAGCGGCCGGGGTTCTTCAAAAAGCCCTGGTGTATTTCCCCGACAATGTGGAAGTACATAACAATCTCGGAAGTGCGTATCTGTTTCTTGAGAATTATCAGGCCGCCCGTGAGGAGCTGAAGAAATCCCTTGCAGTCGATCCCGTCAACTTCAAAGCGCTCATGAATCTCGGCACTGTCAGTCTCATGCTTGATGATTACGATGAAACAATCAGCATCTTCAGTAAAGCCCTGACCTTGCATCCCGAGAACATCAACGCGCAGTTTCAGATCGGTATGGCTCTCGCGAACCGTGGCATGGTCGACAGGGCAACGATGTATCTGGATAATGTGGTTAAAACCGCACCCTCCTTTGCACAGGCACACTACCTGCTCGGTGTGATTCTCAGGCATAAAGGTGTGGAACGTCAGGCGTCCGCACATCTTGAAAAAGCGGTTGAGCTGCGGCCGGAGTACAAGCAGGCGCCAGTGGAATTGAAAGAAGCTTTGGATTATTTAAAAAGCGAGCGGACACTCAAGGCAAAAAAAACGGAATAAGTTCGTTACTGTATCGAACATATTTATTCCCCGAAACTGTAACGGGGAGATATTCACTGTGAATGCTTCCGGTTATTGCTCCGGCGAATAAAGAATGATACCGGAAGTAAAAAAACATGGATTCCCGCTTTCGCGGGAATGACGGCTTGGTGCGCAGTTACACAGATTGTATCGAATCACCTTTATAGGGCTCAATTTCCGAAATATATTTCA
>JAJFUH010000033.1 GCA_021372535.1 bacterium | reverse complement strand
GCCGATGAAAAATTAAGAAATGAAATAGAAAATTTATTAAATGATTGTACAGTGGATAAGGTTGATAAATGGATAACTTACCTTAATAAAATTGCTGATCAACAAAAAATCATTGATGATTGGAAGTTTCAGAATTTCAAGTCTTTTCTTCAAAAGATCGCTAATATCAAACCTGAATTAGCAGATAAAATTCTTTCTGATGCGTTTGAGCAAAATAAGAACCTTAAAAATTATACAAGATATTTTTTAGATGGTTTCCGAAATGCGAATCAATTAAAACTTTGGGATAAATACGTTAAAAAAATCATTGATACAAATAGTATTCAATTGACAAGTTCTATAGTTTATTCTCTTTATTTACCAGAAGGTTCAGATTTGGTAAATAAAATAAGAAAAAAAGATATTGATTTACTTGAAGATATTGTTAAACAAAAAGGGAAATTTTCATATTTACAAGATAAAATGGATTATGAAATTCATTATGCCATTATAAATTCATTAGCAAGAAATCATGCAACAAATTCTCAGCGTATGGAGCATTTGATAGTACAAGAAATAAGTCAGAATCCACATTACCTGAAATTGTATTTCCAACAACTGCCATATGTAATTTGGAAAAAAAGGTTTAATATCCAAACTTTGAGTTCAGATACTATTGAATTTTTGAAACAAAAAATGATTGAACTAACTGATATAGACTGGCATATTCAGGAAATTCTTATTGCTATTGGCAAACGTGATGGAATTCAAGCAGTTATGGACATCTTTCTGAACCGAATTAATAAAGATGTAGAGAGCAAAGAAAAACATGGATTCACGATAGATGAGCGTTATGAAGCTATTCCATATCATATTAATCCAGAGTTATGTAACTTCATTACTCAACACCCTGACTTTAAAGAAATTGCTGGCAAGTGGATCGAGAATATGACTGTAAAATTAAGTGTTTATAACTTTCATATATCCCATTTTATGCAAGAAATTGGAATTGGATTTAACGAAATACTTAAGTCACTCATTGAAAAAGGTGATGAAGATAGTTTGATGAAAGCTGTACTGGTTATGCACTCTATTGAAGGAGTTAACTTCGATATGTGTATTGAAATTGTTCGTAGGACAGATAACGAACAGATTCTCCGTAAGGTAAGTGTTAATATGTACTCGACTGGAATTGTTTCGGGAGAATATGGTATAGCTAACGCATATGAAGGTAAGGCGAAAGAACTTAAAAAGTACAAGGACGACGAGAACGAACACGTCCGAAAGTTCGCCAAACGTATGATTAAGAGTTTTAGGGATAGTGCCAAGAGAGAACGAAAAAGAGCAGACGAGGAGATGCAACTACGTAAAATTGAGTTTGAAGGTTAAATCATGTTGTCCTGCTCCAAACGGAAATGTAGTTTCCCTCGATGTGAATTAGCTATTGTACGTCAGGTAGTAGACTCATAGGAAAGTAACGAACGAAGCACAATACCGAAGAAAAAAGGAATAACGGAGTGTTTTCCGAGTTGACGCGTAAAAGCAAAAACTGTCATGCCCACTCCGCTACGTCGATTTTCTTCTACAGTACGCCAGCGTGATTAGTGCGCCAGGTGTGGGAGCACAGCGAGCTATACATTTTTCGGTAACTATTGTAGGGGCAATTCACGAATTGCCCTTGCTGAATGCTGATCTTCCTGAATCCCGCTTATTAATGGTGACTTGAAAAAGAATAATAAAATATTACTATATTATATTTATCCGTGTCCATCTGTGGTTATCTGTGGTTAATATTTTCTCCTTTTTTCTGTTTTTTTTCTTTTGCGTTTTCGCGCCGTTGCGAGAAATTTTTTAAAATACCTATATCCATCTGTAGATAATCCATCTTTTTTCTATGTAATCTGTGGCTTTTTTCTTTTTTTAATTTTAATAATATAAATCCTGTTAATCTTGTAAATCCTGTCAAAAATAATTTTATTTTTTTTGAGAATACGAGATTAAATCCCGTCCATGAATTCCCTGTAAACGCACTGAATTTTTCGTCAAACAGCTAAGTTCTTTTTTATAAATGAGGTTGTCTGCATATTTTCCTCTGAATGCCCATGAATGAAGCATCCGCAGACAGGATCGGTTCTGAACATCCTGCTGGCAGGTGATTACGGGAGTCCCGGTATCAATTTTCCGGCACTTTTTTTGTATCATGTCGCAAAAGCTTAAGTTGTTTATTTGCAAATACATGAATACAGAAATACCCCTGAATGCCCATGAACAAGGCATGTACAGGATATTTCACTTTTGCCTTATGCCTTTTGCCTTATGCCTTTTTTTCCTGCCTTATGCCATTTTCTTCCCGCTCCCTCAGATGAATGCCGCGGAACCGTCGCCATGATACCGGAAGGGACGGTGCCAGGTGATCGGCGGGTGTTTTTCGAGCCCCTCTTTCCTCAGCTCGACACCGAGGCCCGGTTTATCGGGAATTTCGAGATAACCCTTTGAAAATGCAAGGGGTTCGTCGATGATATCACAGCGCTCGGCGATATCGTCGGGGATATATTCGAGGATGAGAAAGTTGGGTATTGCCGCGCAGAGGTGGACATTCGCAGCGGTTGCGACCGGCCCCATGGGATTGTGCGGCGCGACATCGGCATGAAACGATTCGGCGAGCGCGGCGATCTTTTTCAATTCGGTGATTCCGCCGGCAATGCAGATATCGGGCTGAATGATGTGTGCGGCCTCGCGGACGAGCAGCTCCCTGAACGACCACTTGTCATAGAACATCTCCCCGGTCGCGACCGGAATGTTGACCTTGCGGACAAGCTGCGCGAGGGCATCGATGTTTTCAGGCCTGAGCGGCTCCTCGACAAAGAGCGGATGGTATGGTTTGATGGCTTCGACGAGCTCGACCGCGCATGCGACATTGCTCACCGCGGCGTGCACATCCACGGCGACATCGACATCGTCCCCGGCGGTCTCACGGACGGCGGCCAGGCGTTTCGGCGTCTCGCGAATGATCTCGCGCCAGGGCAGAACCGCATCCTGTTTTAGCGGCACGGGGAAGCACTTTACGGCCGTGAAGCCGTACTTTCCGATGATTTCCGCCGTTTTTGCGGCCATTTCGGAGATTGTCGTTCCCGAAACATGGCCGTAGGTTCTGATACGGTCGCGGCATTTCCCGCCGAGCAGCATCCATACGGGGACTCCGGCGCTTTTTCCCGCGAGGTCCCAGAGAGCGATATCGATCCCGCTCAAAGCCGACATGAGGACAAATCCTCCGGGAAAACGGCTGAACCTGTAGAGCTTCTGCCAGATGCCCTCGATGTTCCGGGGGTCCATGCCGGTCAGCCAGGGCTCGAAATAACGGACAGCGGCGACAACCGCTTCCTCCGGGCCGACCGAGTACGCTTCGCCAACTCCGGTCAAACCGTTGTCGGCGGCAATTTCGATGAAAACAAGATTACGGTGCTGTTCCTTGCTCATGTACGTATTAATGCCGGTTATTTTCATTGTACACCTTATGGTTTTGGTGAAATCACACCTGCTTTCAATCAGGTTCATTCATGACCGATCCAAAGGCAGGAATGGAATACGGATTTTCACGGATTATACGAATTTACGCGGATTTGTTTGTTTTATATTTTTTTACGTGACCTCGGCAGTGTCCGGTTACATAGAATGAAAATATGACAAGCAATTTATTATCAAAGAATTATAGATTTGTCAAGTTGTTTTGAATTGAAGTTGCTATAATCTTTAAAGTTCTTCTTCAGGCGCTGAGGCGACACTTTCCAAAATTCCGGCAAAAAAAACCGTATCGCCATGCTTATATCCTGCCTCCTCCGGGAGAAGGGTGTCATGAAGTGACAGGAATGGAACATTGTAAATAGTTAACCGGAAAGTCATGGATACTGATTACAGCCCGGAATCAGGAGTTACCCGGCATAAACGAGACCGGATACATTTGTGAGTCAGGAAAGAAATGTTGTGGCTGCAACGATGGCGCTGTGGAAAACCTTTTCACAGCACCATCGCCTTGGCCGACCCGATCAGATATGCCCGATGGTTGCTTCGAGCAGTTTTGCGTACCGGTTTCTAATAATAAACCAGACAATCACGGAGATTGTAAAAACCGTCAGGCTATATATGACAAACTGCAGCAATCCCACAATCATGGCATAGACGATTTGGGGATCGGAAGAACCTGTCTTGATGACGCTTTCAAGCCCGCTGCTTGCGCCAAAGAAAGATCCAATGAATCCAAACAGAACGATCAATCCGCTCCAGAACAGAATTGCGTTAATCCTGCTTCCCATCGTCTGCAGACGGTTTTCCCGCTTTCTGACATAGAGTTCCACAGCGCACCGTATCGCCTGGACGATAACAACAAGCGTCAGTACCACGTTGATGATACCGAACGGTCCCCAGTTTCGAAGAATGAATCCCACAACAACCTCCTTCATGATAATGGTTTACCGTACAACACGGCCTTTTCATGCTGCTCGATGGTCAGAGTCTTGAGCGTGAACACGAACCAGATCACTGACGCGGTCGCCGCAAGAAAAAAACTGAGCGCGACGAAAAAGAAAGCGCCCTGTAACGTCGATATAAGGCCGGAGACATCCTTTCCCCCGGCATAAATCGCTTTTATGAGTGCAGAGTAGATTTCAAGAAAAAAACCATCGACGCCGATCAGGATGCTGAGACATCCGAGGAAGAGCATGAAAGGCAATCCCGAACGTATTCTCGTCACGGTATGATCCCTCTTGATATAAAGGACATAAAGCCGTGAAATTGTAATCCCGCAGAGGGCGAGTGTTATACCCGCCAGCATCCACGCGAAAGGCCCGTCGATGAACAGTGAACCGTGGGATGCTTTCATGTATAGAACACAACTGGCTGCCAGCATGATAACACACCAGGATATAACTTCGATCCACCGCTGAACATGGGAAGGAAAACGCCGCAGAAAGCGTTTGACGGCAGAGTCGTTCAGTCGGATCAGAAGATCGACAGCCTCATCGCCGATGGCGATTTTATCTACGGCCATCCGCATCGCCGTCTCTTCGGCTATCCCGCGATTTATATACGTAGCATACAGGTCTTCCAGATCGCCCGCCAATTCCAGCAGAATGCGGGATTTCAACGGTTGCGGCACATCGAGTCGACCGCTCATTTCCCTGAGCAGCGCAGTGAACCTGTTCATGTCGTCCGGTCTCCTATGATTGACATAAGGGCGGAGAAGAACTCACCCAAACCCGCCCGCTGTTGAGTGAGATACTCCTTCCCTTTCCCGGTAGTCGTATAATACTTGCGCTTTCTCCCGGAATCGATGTCCTCCCACAGGCCTCGTATCAAGCCATCCTTTTCGAGTTTGTGCAGGATGGGATAGAGGGTGCCGTGGTTGAAAGTAAAGACCCCTCCGCTCAGTTCCTCGAGTTCGAGAGCTATCTGGTACCCATGACGGTCGCCACGCGCAAGGATTGCCAGTATCAGGGCTTCGTTACAGTTCTTCGGCAATGTCGCGATTTCGATTCCGGGCCGTTTCATCGATATCCTCTCGTTAATATATAGATGCTCTATATATCGAGAGTCAATATATATGTCCGATAGTTTTTGTCAAGAGGTTTTTTTGCGCAAATCAGCAGTGTCAGGGTAAGTTAATAAATAGCAGCACTTTATTCTATAATATCCGGGTAACCTACAACCTTTCCCCGATATAGAACAGGAGGTGTGCCTTTGAGAAGGAATACAGTATTTTCAATTTTTAATCAAAAGAATCCGCGAAAATTCGCCCGGTCCGCGAAAATCCGTGTGCTGTTAACCCGGATTATTCATAAATTTTTTTTCTTACAAAAGATCTGTCTTGTCCTGAAATAAGTTTACAGAAGAAGGGACAAGGAGTCAAGGATGAAAGAGGGAATGGGAGTGCGGTTTACGGAGGTATTGAAGCTGCATGTGGTGGGAGAGGTTGAGTCTGGGAGGATAAGTCAGTCGGAGGCG
>JAJFUH010000032.1 GCA_021372535.1 bacterium | reverse complement strand
CGAACCTCTACTCGTGTTCATCACCATTTCAATCATCGGAATCATCTATATCTATTTCAGAATCGGAAACTGGAGCGAGTCAGGAACCGCGCTCATGGTCGGCCTGTTTGCCTCGTTCACATTCTTCAGGAGAAAAGACATTTTTTATCGCGAGCAGGAGAGCGCTCATCATCCTGTTTTCGATAACCTCCTGCCGATCGGAAACATCATTCCCGTCACCGCGCTTGCCATAATGGGCAGACTGCTGTATCAGAATCCCGGAGTTACTGTCCTCGGCCATGGATTTACCGGTATTCCGGCCTTCTTCATCCTCCAGATCATCGTGGGAATATGCGGAGGTATACTGCTCAATATGCTCGTATCAGGCGCAGATTCGTCCGACAGTATTTCCATCATCCTGGTGAGTGTTACGGCGCTCATGAGCGGAATAAGCACCACGCTTTCTTTTTCACCACTGTTTGTAGGCACTATTACCGGAGCGTTCCTTATCAACAGCACGCTGAAAAGGCTCGAAACTCTCCAGGCCCTCAACGATCCTCATGAAATAATCGAAAAAATCTTCATGTTCAGCCTCGGTACCATGGTGACGCCGCTTCTGTCCATTCTCAGATTAAAACTGGCGTTCATTTTTTTCTGTGCACTGGGACTGTTCGCGTTGCGGGCGGTTATCAAGTATGTGCTGACCACAGTCTGGTTCTCACGCTCTATAAAGGGCTCGACCGAATCTCCCGCGCTGTGGATCGGGCTGACCGGCCAGGGAATTCTCGCTGCGGGCGCTGTAATGGAATGTTCTTTCCCTATTCCGCAATTTCATTCCGTTTTTCTGTGTTATACTACCCTCCTGATTTTCAATCAGATCGCAGTGGTGCTTTACATCTGGTTCACCGAAAAGAACCGCCGCATGGAGGATTCCGGAAATGCTTAACATATTGAGCTTCTTGATTCTGATTATCATAACCCTGATCCGGATACACAGCGGCTATTCTCCCAATCCCCTTCTGAGCGCCGGTACACTCGCGCTTGCCGCATATCTTTTTTCACTTGTCATGCGCTTCCTGCGATTACCGGTTACCGTCGGTTTCATTCTGGCCGGACTCATTGCGGGAGAACACGGGCTTGGTTTTGTCGGGAAACAGTTCACCGAATACATGACACTCATAGAATCCATTCTTGTAATGATGGTCATATCATTAGCCGTAAAACATATGATTTCACATCAGAGCCCGGGGAATATAATAAAGAATTGTTCGATGGGAGCGGTCGCGGCTGTCCTTTCATGCACTCTCGCAACGGGATTTGTCGCTCCATCAGCCCATCCTGTCTCGGTAAAAATCATATTCGGGCTGTTCGCTTCACTCGTATCGCCCCTCATGGTATTCGTCTCAACGGATAAACAGCCCCGCCGTGCGCAGCTTTTACAGGCTGCTTTCGGAGGTTTCGTGGTTTCGGTAATCGCATGGGGTGTCGCAACTGCCTTCATGAATCCGCATAATCCGGACCGCATAAAAATGGCCCTTATGCCGCTGATCATCGGATTGACATCAACCGTGGTCGGATTTGTATGGGCATATGTATCAGAAAAACTTATACATACTACATCCCGGTCTCTGCAGAGTCTGTATCCGCTCACAACCATGCTCCTCATGTACCCATTTATAAAAATTGCCGGGCTGGACTATATTTTTCTTGCAGTCGGAACAGGATTGTATGAGGGATGTTTTTCCGACCGGGAACCATGCCTCATCGAAAAATCCGCACTTCCCCTGCTTTTTGTTTTTGTTCTTTTCGGAACACGGCTGCCCATCGATCAGATGTATCTTCTCGGGAAAACAGGGTGGACACTGGCCCTTATTTTTACCCTGTTTTTTCTTTTTACACGTATTACCACTTTCTTTATTACCGCCCGTATTTTTTCTTTCCCGCGTCCGACCCTCAGGGAAATTAATTACTGTATTCCCCTCGGGCCGCTGTCGCTTTTCATACTGACTAGGTTTTTACCGGGATTCAACGGTGTTCTGAGCGGTGAAATTAATCTTGCAACCCTGTATACGGTCTGTACGATGTCAATGTTCATAACTATTATATTATCAACTGTATTACATATTTCATTCCGCATCGGTATGAAGAAAACCGTACAATTAGATGAATAGTGAGGTGAATTGATCGCCACACACTGTCATATATTGACAATTATCTATAAGTGAATTAATAATCATAATGGTGCAGCTTTATTACATGCGGGTTTACCGGGTATTTTCATAGGTTTTTGTCCTTGACTGATATTTCCCGATAAGTAACTATGTTTTTTTTACTTGACATGTTTAGAGGAGAGGTTATATTAAGTTTTAATCTGGTGATTTTTATATTTTTTTCCTGTTAGGTGATGTGACGGGGGAAGCGGTGAAAAATCAGTATTCAACCTGTCCATGAAGGGCCTTTTATATGGAAAACCGCTTTTTTTCAATGATCATTGTGCCGGACAGCGGCCGTGACGTTAAAACAGGAAGCTTTACCGGTAAATTTTTCATCGGCGTTTTCTCTGCATTAATTATCACCTTTTTGTTATGCCTCTTCTTTATCATCGGTTATCACATCAAACTCGTCCAGGAAAAAGATTACAAAACAGCAGTTTCCATCAGGGACAAACACCTCAGAAACATCGATTCATCACTGAAATTACTTGAAAAAATGAATTTAAAGCTCAGGGAAATCCATAGAAACGACCAGGCATTCCGTCTTTATGCACTCATGAACACACTGCCCGACAGAGACATGTATAATGCGGGTATAGGTGGTCATGTCATGGTTGATACATCTGAATTTGCGGATTTTTCCAATGATTTGAAAGTCAAATTGACTGATTTGTTCACAGGCGTTTCTACCCTTGAAAGCCGTATCAACGTTCAGGAAAGAAGTTTTAATGAAATCCAGTCGAATCTGTCGAGAAACAGGGATATCATCGATAATACGCCAACCATTATTCCAACACCGAACTCTTTCAGAATAACCTGTAAATTCGGCTGGCGTACCCATCCTATCGGGGGATACTGGCATATGCATGATGCCATCGATCTCGGAGGTAACGTCGGTGATCCCATACAGGCAACGGCGGATGGCGTTGTAGAATCTGCGGAATATCAGGGAAACCTCGGGAGGTGCATCAGAATAAGACACAAGTACGGTTATGAAACCCTGTACGGGCATCTCCAGATGATGAAAGTAAAAGAGGGCGATATTGTAAAAAAGGGCGATATAATAGGTATAATGGGACGAACGGGAAGAACGACCGGCACCCACCTCCACTATGGCATTATCTACCTCGGCGAAAAGAAAGACCCCCTCCCGATGTTCATCAATTCAGGCACCTGATCCTCTCCTTCCAAATCCTTTGATTCTTTATACAGTGCTCTCATTGTCTTCGTGTCTTCGAATTACACATCGCAAATTTTATTCATTTAAATACGCTTCGGAATTACCGGCCTTCACAGAAATTTTCACCTGAGGATGAAGCATCGACAATACTGGTTATTCTCGGATAAAACGTCCTGCCTCCCGAAAGTTTCTGATCCACAAATTTCAGTAATACGAATGTAAGCAGAAGAAAAAGAAACGCCGCTCCGATAGGTATGAAGCCTGCGGAAAACCGCTGCGCTGCCTTGTACCCCACTATCATAGCAAGAATCGGAACAATCCAGATAAGCACACCGGAAACGATCACCTTTCCCGGATCGGCCTCAAATACCACATGATCCGATACCCGGGCGCCGAGTTCGTTGATGACGACGATTTCACGGCTGTTCAGGGTATCGGAATGACAGTGACTTTTAGAGGGACAACCCATACATTCGGTCGATGTGGTAACCGATACTTTTGCTCTGTTTCCCTCGATCGATGTAACAACGCCTCTGCTTTTCATGTTCAACCAGGTCTTTCAATGATTATTTCACGACGGTTCGGATCGATCTGTCTGAATGAAACGCTGACAGTGTTTTCCGGCATAAGCTCATCAAGTTTTTCCGCCCATTCGACGATACAGATACCATTACCGTAAAAATAATCGCTGACACCGATATCCTCGATTTCCCTCTTCGAATTGAGCCGGTATAAATCCATGTGATAGAGAGGAATCTGTCCGCGGTACTCGTTAATGAGTGTAAATGTGGGACTTGTCACCTTTTCTTTTACGCCGAGACCGAGAGCCACGCCACGGGCGAAAACAGTTTTCCCGGTTCCCAGTTCTCCGGTAAGCGCCACAAGTGTTCCCGGCGAAAGGGTCTTCGCGAAAGCCCCGGCTATCGAAAGGGTTTCGGGTTCGCTCATAGAAACAAACCGTTCTGTCATCTCGGCCTCAACACTCCTACCGGGAGAATCATTTCCTCCATCGATATACCGCCGTGCTGAAGGGAATTCTGATAGAGTTTCTGATACAGCCTGAAATTATTCGGATACACGAGATAATCTTCATTCTTTGCAAACAGATAGGTCGTCCCCTGGCCAATGGAAGGAAGACCGTACGCTTTCGGATCATCGACAAGGAATACCTCGGCGGGATCACACTTGAGATACCTGCCGTACTTATATCGGACATTGGTGGAGGTCGTTTTGTCACCCTTGACAATAGTCGCCTTTTCACACATGATGTTTCCGTGATCGGTCGTTATAACGACAGTCGCCCGCTCGGAAGCTGCGGTTCGGAGGGTTTCGAGAAGCACCGAATGCTCGAACCACGACCGTGTCAGGCTCCTGAATGCGGCTTCATCGGGCGCAATTTCCTGGAGAATGTTGCTTTCCGAGCGCTGGTGGGATAAAAGATCGACAAAATTATAAACGACGCTGATAAACTGGTTGTCTCTCAGACCGCCGAGCTTTTTCTGAAATGCCACTGCATCGTCATTGGTAATTATCTTTTCATAATGTGGCTTATGGTCGAGCCTTATACCCTTTCGCGCCAGGTACATCTCAAGAAGCTCCTGTTCGTGGATATTCATACCCGCCTCGTCATGACCCGCAGACTGCCAGATTTCAGGGTAGATTTTAGCAATCTCGACCGGAAGCTGTCCCGCAAACAGGGCGTTACGGCAAAACGGTGTTGCTGTCGGTAAAATGGAATAATAGTAGTTTCTGTCGATATAAAACATTTCTTCCAGCTTCGCCTCGATGGAAAGCCAGTGATCGAGGCGAAAACAGTCAATAACAATGAAATACACTCGCTCATTGTTTTTCAGGAGCGGAGCAACATACCGGTCAAGGATATTATGTGAAAAAACCGGGCCCCCGTCCTGTATCCACGATCGATAATTTTTTTCGATATATTTCGAAAATTCCCGGTTGTATTCCTTTTTCTGGTCGGCATGAATCTGGTTCAGCCCGGAATCGTTGTATGTGCTGATTTCAATATCCCAGGACGAAATGTTTGCATACATCTGAGGCCATCGCTCATAATCGAGCCCCATGGAAAGTTCCTGCCTGTTGAGGTTGAGCTGACGGGCGAATTCACGGCTGACACGTTCGCTCCTGAGCTGCCGTGAATCGAGCAGCCGTTTGAGGGTCGTGTATATCTGGCTGGGATTGACCGGTTTTATAAGATAGTCGCTTATTCTCGACCCGAGAGCATCATCCATGAGGTGCTCTTCCTCGCTCTTTGTTATCATGACAACCGGCAGACCCGGATCGTAATTCTTGATCTCCGCCAGAACACTGAGACCATCGATTCCCGGCATCATCTCATCCAGGAGCACAGCATCGAATGTCCGTTCCTTCACCAGGGCAATCGCATCCTGGCCATTGGTCACCGGCACCAGCTCATACCCCTTCTTCTCGAGAAAAATGATATGCGCCTTGAGAAGATCGATTTCATCATCAACCCATAGAATTTTTCTTTTCATTTATCAACTGCTTTCTTTGCCCGAAACAGCCGGTATAATCACTCTGAACGTTGTCCCGGCTCCCGGTCTGCTTTCAGTTAGAAATACTTTTCCGTTGTGATAGTCGTCAATTATCCTTTTAACAAGGCTCAGGCCCAGACCCCATCCGCGTTTTTTTGTCGTAAAACCGGGTTTCATGATTTTCTTCTGGTCAGCGTACGGAATACCCTTGCCGTTATCGATAAAATCGAGGATTATATGCCTGAAATCCTTCGACATCGAACCATTGACCGTAATCAACCCTTCCGGCAGGTCTATGGAAGCGAGCGAATTCTTTATAAGATTTTCAAAAGCCCAGTTCAGAAGCTCATGATTCCCCATGACGCGACTGAGCCCGCTGTAATGACCTTCGATCGAAATACTTCGCCCCATGCGGGGCACTCGTGCTCTGAAATAATCAAGCACTTCGTCAAGGACGTCCGAGAGTTCGATCGGTTGCAGCTCCGGCTTCGAACCGATACTTGAAAACCGTGCGGCAACCCGTGTCAGCCGTTCGACATCATACTCCATCTCAGGGACAGCCTGGTCTATCAGACCGGCTTCATGCTCCGTTCTGAGAAGCTCGAGCCAGCCGCCAAGCGAGCTTATCGGCGTTCCGAGCTGGTGCGCAGTCTCTTTTGCCATCCCGACCCAGATCGAACGCTGCTCGGCATTGGTTATATTCTTGAAACCGATGAATCCAACCCACAGGAGTATCAACAATACGGCAAACTCTATGACGGGCAGCCATCCGATCCAGGAGAGAAATGGAACATCACCATAATGGAACAGGCATGTTTCCGTGACGACAAGATCATAATTTACGACAATATCATAGGTGATGCCCTGTTCACGGGCAAGAACCGCAAATGATTCCAGTTTTTCATTCCCGGCAGCAGTCGTATCGTTATGCGCGACACTGATATCATTCCAGTAAAGGGGTTTGCCGGATTGATTCGTTACTAAAACCGGCCAGATACGCTGTGCATTGATACCATGAAAAACAAGCGCAGGTTCTTTATCCCTGAAAAAAAACATGGGCGGTGAATATGCATCCATTTTATTGAGTGCATACTGGAAAGCGGGGACATTTGAAGAATCGACGGGAATATTGCGCGAATAGAAAACGGCGCCGGTTGAATCGGTTATTGCGATGGGAAAATTGCGTGAGGGAGGATATTCGTATACGGTCAGGGTATCGATATGATGTTCGAGCCGGAAAAGCGGAAACGATTCGGGAGGATTTATCTCGTCCATTTTTTTTAAAAGCGTCCGCAGCTTTCGATATGTCTGTTCATCCGATTTATCGGGAGAGATACCGACATTCTGCCAGAATCCCTGAATGGGATTGAGATCATTATCCGAAATGATGCGCGGAATCGGAGATTCTCTTACATAATCGAACAGATTGCTCGTATCGGGTTCGGTCGGATCTATGACACTGACATATATTGCGATCTGTGTCCTTACAACCGATTTCTGAAATTCCCTCACCTGATTGAAGATGAACTGTGTATAAATCCAGATAACAATGGCAATCCCAATCAGAATGATAAAGATTACCGCTTTTACCGTTCCCGAGGTTATTCCCGGAATCAGCTTTTTTTTTCTGTTCATTTCACCCACTAATGAGCGCCTCGTGCACCAATAACGACAAATACGGTCGCGATGATTATCTTGAAATCCATGCTGAGCGACATGTTTTCAATATAGTAGAGATCATATTTCAGTTTTTCACGGACATCGTCGAGGGTACGGTCATAATTGTGTTTAATCTGCGCCCATCCGGTAAGACCGGGTTTAACCTTGAGCCTGAGGGCATAATAGGGTATTTTCTTCTTGAGCTGTTCCACAAAAAATTCCCGTTCAGGCCTCGGCCCGACAATGCTCATATCGCCTTTGAGTATGTTATATACCTGAGGCAGCTCATCGAGCCGCGTTTTACGGATAAACCTTCCCACACGGGTTATGCGGGTATCGTTTTTATCTGCCCATACAGGGCCTGTCAATTTCTCGGCATCCTTCACCATTGACCGGAATTTCCAGACGTTGAAACGTTTTCCGCGATAGCCGATGCGTTCCTGCGAATAAATGGCCGGTCCTTCCGAATCGAGTTTTATTGCCGCCGCGATTATCATATAAACAGGGAATAACAGGATAATGACCGCCAGACTGGCACAGATATCCATAAGACGCTTGACATTCTTTTCCCAGGGCGGAATAGGTTCGGAAAGAATCCGTATCATGGGGAAACCGTACAACTGGTTGAACATCATCCGCCCGGCCAATACATCC
Source organism: bacterium (assembly GCA_021372535.1). Taxonomy (NCBI): domain Bacteria; species bacterium. The sequence continues at coordinate 16,612 of JAJFUH010000032.1, read as the reverse complement.
GCGGGTCCGGGGAGAATGGAAAAGTCGACATCGAATGAATCCGCGGACGAGATAAGCTTGAATATCTCATCCTCCTCCCGGAACTCCAGGGCAATGAGCACATCCGTAATGCCATACTTTTCGATAATGGTATGGAGGTCTTTCACCGTGCCGAGTACCGGTATGTCTTCGACTTTTTTGGGGTGACGGCCCTGATCGGTGGGTATGACACCCTTGATATCGTATCCGAGCGCGGGAGCCTGCCTTATCTTTTTAAGCATATCGACGATATATGATACGGTTCCGACAATAATCGACGGCCTGAGACCGATACCCCTGCTCAGAAGCACCCGCTGCACAGTACGGACTCCCAGCCTGCCGAGACCGACAAACACAACGAGGGATGCCCAGTACGCCAGAACGATGAGTTTTTCCCTTGAATAATCGTGAATTTCGGAAAAAGCGATGATGAGAAAAACAATTGCCCCTATCGTTATGGTTTTATAAACCGAGATGATCTCATCAAAACGGGAAGTATTCTTCCATTTACCGTATAATCCGAACATGGCAAACAGGAGGAGCCAGAACACACTAATGAGAAACCATACATCCCATAGACCTGCAAGTGACATGTACGGCTTATCGTGGGCTAAATCGCTGTGGTAAGACAGCCAGTAGGTCAAGATAAAAGAACCGGTGATCATGGTCTGGTCGAGGACCAGCAAGAGGGTTCTGTCCGGGAAGGACTTCACGAAATGATCAACTCCTGACAGTGCTCCAGGTTTTATAGCGCTCTCCCATGATAAATTCGACAATTGCCATGAGAGCAGCAAGGTTTATTACGGAAAAATAATAGGGAATATATATAAATGAAAAGGACCGCGCCCGTTCACCTCCTGCCGCACCTGCCACGGCCATACAATAAAAAACGATCTGAATGGCAAAAATATACCGGAACACCATATGATCGAAGAGCAATCCGCTTGTCACCACCATTCCCGCAAGCAAAACAGGCACAAACCACCGTATAAGCTTGTGACTCCATATCTCGATGGAAAAAAATCCTTTGCAAAACGGATTGAGAAAACGGGAATTTCTGAATAAACCGTGGAGACTCCTGACGATAATCCTTTTCTTCCTGCGGAATTCATCCCCGAATGATTTGGACGCATCCTCGACCGCTACCGCCTCGGAACAGTATCGAATCTCCCACCCGTTTTCATATATCATCATGGGCAGAATGAAATCACTGATGATATCGGGAGGTAATTCCACAAAACACTCGCGGCGTACCGCGTATATTGCGCCATTAACCCCTAAAAGACTGCCGAGAAGGCTTTCATGTTTTTTGCAGAACTGTTCGTATTCCCAGTACGTGTTTTCACTTTTCCCGATAGACGACGCGTCACTGTTCCGGTACCGGAGCTCGCCGCACACGCACCCCACGCTATCACGGAAAAATTTTCCGACCAGCGTTCTGACCGCCTGTTTCTCAAACATGCCATTCGCATCAGAAAACACGATAATACTGCCTGTTGCATGCCGTATAGCCTCATTCTGGGCGGCAGTCTTCCCCACATGTTCGGGAAGTTCAACCAGGGTAACATCACGGTCACTGTAACGGCGGACAATCGAGGGTGTATTATCGGAGGACCCATCGGAAACGACGATTACCTCAAAACGGTCGCCGGGATAATCGATTTCGAACGTGTTGAGCAGCTTCTTCTCAATTATTGTTTCTTCATTATGCGCCGAAATTATAAACGATACGGATGGTAAATCTCCCGTCACATCGGATTCGTTTTCTTTCTTGCCCAGGGTCATCAAAATCAGGAGCAGCGGATATCCGAAATAGGAATATATAATACAAACCAGACAAACGGTGAACAGAATTTCCACAACCAGCCCCATTCTATCCTATAAACTCATATAAAAATCAACTCCGTAAAACCTTATCAAATCCTGATATATAATATCTTTCAGTCACAATGTTACTAAACTACTGAGGTGTAAAAGTATTCTGGTCTCCTGAAGGTATTTGACAGGAGGCAGAGCATTCTCCTGAAGTGGTGGTTCTCCGGTAATAATATAATGTAATATGGGACGTCGATATATAATTTTCAGCTATTTCACTCCTGTTTGCTGCCAATCAGCCTGTTACGGGCATATCACAGGCCGATTCATACACCGATACGATATTCCGGGCGATGGTTTCGTACGAAAAACGCTTCCTTACCGATTCGGCCATTTCCTCGGGGCTGTGAAAGCCCGACGACACATCAAAAACACGTGCAAGTGCCTCTCCGAGCGCTTCGGGATTACGGGGTGGAACGAGAATACCCTCACCCTCTCCGACAATGTCTTCCGGCCCGCCGGAACGGGTTGCCACCACGGGACGCCCGCACGCAAGCGCCTCTGCCGCGATGAGACCGAAACCTTCTCTGATGCTCGGCACCGCAACAACATCGGAACTGCGTATCCACGCCGGAAGAATCTTCTTGGACACCCTTTCTTCTATTCGAACCGCATGATATACACCGGCTTCCAGGATAAGGTGCTCGTATCGCGTCCTGTCCCCGGTTCCCGGACCTGCGCCGAGAAGCACCAGCTCACAGTCCGGATAAAGACTCAGAACGTGGGGCATGGCCTTTATAAGATATTCAACACCTTTGACGGGAACAAAGTTCCCCGCAAACAGAATACGGGGACGATTCACATCGAGATTAAGCTCACTGCATGCATGCTCCTTTTCCCCGGGTTTGAAAAGACCTGTGTCGACGCCATTGGGAATAACGGTCGTTTTAACACTCACACCGAGCTCCTTTACTGTCCGTTCGAGAGCGCCGCTGACACAGATCACACACTCCATCCGGTTAAGAGCGTCAACGATACCCGGCCTGAGATTCGGCTTCATGGCGAAATGGTTGATATCGCTTCCATGAACCGTAGCAACGAGCGGAAATAGTCCGCCAAAGGCTTTGACGGCTGCGACGCCATCCGGGAAAGCAGTGTGAACGTGAATACAGCCGCATCCCGAAAAAAAATGCCTTCCGGTATTTTTCAGGCTCAGCGCCATGCTTGCCGGGTACAATCCCTGCAGGAACCACCGCGGAAAAGCGAGCACAAAAGGACGAACAACCGGATATCCCGAAAGCGCCATATCCCGGTGATTTTCACCGAACCACTGCTGATTGGGAAGCGGAGCAAGCAGACGTATATCGACAAGCCGCGCAAGGCTGTCGATCTCTTCCTGAACATAAATCCCGCTCATGGGCATGCGCTTTCCCGGGAATAAATGAGAAATCACGCCGATTTTCACCGTCCACCTCCGGAAAACTTAACCCTGAACCGTGTCCATAAAAGTGTGAAATCCTCCTTGCGGGGAAGCAGAATTTCATCGAGACGGTATCCTGAATCTTTCCGGAAAAGATACAGCATATATCCAAACCACACAACACCCATAAGGGTAAACGAAAGGGTTGCGCCGCTCACACCGTATACGGGTATGAGAACCACATCGAGGGCGATGCCGACGACTGCGACCCAGAACGGCGCCAGAATCACATGGTAGGGATATCCCTGTCCCCAGTAAAGATTATTGATGACACTTCCGGCGTTTATGGCAACTATCCCGGGAAGCATGAGGAGGAGGGGAACATATGCCATGAGATAGGTGGAGTTTGCGATAAGCAGGATTATCCCCTTCCCCATCACCATGCCAATAATGCATGATATGACGGAAAAGAATATGATGTTCCTCGAAACGAGCATGGTCATTCTGAGCCCGGCCAGCTTTTCCTGCTGAACAATATGGGAAAAGAGGATTGTCCCGCTGACATTTGAAACACGCTGGAGAAGCTGAAAAACCCTGAAACACACGGAAAATATCGCTATCATCGCAAGCCCCTGCCCGGTTTTATTGAGCAGAGGGCCGATGGTGAAGGTATGGATGTTAATCATGACAAACATACCAAGCGCGGCGAGCCATGCCCGTGCTCCGATTTTACCCGACATGGTGAAAACGTTCCATGAGGGTTTCAGATTGATTCCTGCAAACGAAACGACGGAAAAATAAGCCCACAGAGTACCGGCCAGAATTCCCAGGAACCAGGCAGCCACAACGAAATCGAGTCCGCGTTTTAAAATCATGAGAAAGAGGATATTCAACCCAAGGACTGCCGAAAACCACACTACAAAGGTAATCCCGTACCGGTACATCCGCTGGGTAACCATCAGTATGGACTGGGAGGATTCCTTCAGAATCACGAGTGAGCCGACCACCCCGGCGGCAAGAATGTATCTCCAGGGCATTCCCGGTACAAATCTGTCGGTCACGGGAGCGAGGGCAAATGCGGCACCAATCATGAGCAGACCGACCGAAATACTGTACCAGAGGTTATTGGCCGAAAGCACAGGGATTAGATTCCTGTCGCCCCCGGCAATATTGACATTTGAAAGGCGGAACCATTCGCTGAAGATGAGAGAGATGAACATGGAAAAACGCATGAATATAAAATAGATGCCGTTATCCGACTTGTCCAGGAAGATATAAATAAGCTTGTTGTTGAAAAACGAGAGAACCAGCATGAAAACACTGGCTCCCATTGCGATTGAGAAACCTCTCAGAAAGCCCATAACGGTGGTGCGTTAGTTCTCAATCCGTAAAAATCGTGCCAGCCGCTCCACTTTGAGCTGATTTTCCGGATTGAGCTCTGATAATTTGTTGAAGTATTCGATGATAATTATCGACACGATAGAAAAGAAAATGGACGCCGCACCCGCAACGAGAACAATTAGTTTACGCTTTGGCCTGCATTTGAGGATAGCCGGCTTGGCGCGGTCGAGTATGGTTACCGTCGAGGTGGTATTAACCTGCTGAATACGCGATTCCTCGTAATGCTGACGAAGCAGCTCTTCAAGGGTACCGAGAATATCGACCCGCCGTGTAAGCTTCGCATACTGAAGGGTCAAATCGGGAGCATTCTGGAGGGGAATGAACAGTGATTCCCGCGCTTCATGGGGCGCTCCGAAACGCATGTTGTGAAGCTGTTCTTCGCGAAGCATGACGCTGTTCATGATTTCCCTGACCACAGGATGCGAATTCGAATATGATTTTTCCCGATACTCCCTGAGCGCATTCTCCTTGTTCATGATATCAAGCTCAAGCTCGGAGGCGATGGATAATGCTATCCGCGCCTGCTGGTACGGCGAAATGGCATTTGTCTTTATCTGGAATTCCTTCAGTTCCATTTCCGCCTGGGCAAGGGCGATATCGTTATCATGAATCTGCTGTTCGATAAAATCAGCCCGCTCACGGGCGCCGCGCTGGTTGATAACCTGATTGACCGAATCGAGCAGAGCCACATATGCATTGGCAATAGCCGCCGCTCGCATCGGATCCCTGTCTTCGACCTCGATGTCTATCAGTCCTTCCCGCGAAGTCGTTATATCCGATAAACCGTTAAGAACATTCAGTGCGGCGTCACGGTCGGATACACCGTACACTTCAACGAGATTAAACTGTTCTACTATCGAAATCCCAACTGTCTGGCTCCTGACTATACCCATGAATATTTCAGCCGGTGAGCCTTTGGTTCCGAGCCGGAGGGTTGTAACCGGAATCGATGCCAGCACATCCGAAAATCCGAACGCTTTCTGAGTATCGGTCGGAGGAAGGAGCGAGGCCTTGCTCTTATAATACTTCGGCATCAGAAATGAAGTCACTCCCGCCAGAATACAGACAATAATAAAATTCATCACTATAAATTTTCGTGCTTTATAGAGAAGAAAGAAATAATCCAGAATATTAACTTCTTTACGTTCCATAACCACTCCGTATTCTCATTTAAAGAAACTCTGAAGTTCCAGATATTTGTGATGCCCGGTCATAATTTCGTTATCTGCTTTGCCAGTATTATAATAGTCGCAACGTTGGCGAATATCTGTGCGGAATCCCTGAATACTTCCCACGTGTTAATCGGGGTTTTTTCAGACACATGAATAATATCGCCTCCCTCGATCAGAACATTACCGCCGGGTCTTAAACGCTGGCCTGTTTTTGCTTTGACTATTCGTACTTTATGCGAGTCGGCATCCCATTTGAATCCGCCAGCTTTCGCAATGTAAAAATGAATATCCTGACCAGGCTCGATTTTTACATAACCTGGTTCATTGACCGCTCCTGAAACATTGACTAATTCTCGCTTGAACGGTATAAAAATCGCATCACCATTCTGGAGAACCACATCATTGGTCATATCCTTGTCGATAAATAGTTTTACAAAATCGATCGTGATTTCACCCTGAATGGTGCGTGACCTGCTCTTATAATAATCGTACTCCTCAGGCGTCATTTCCCACCGCTGCATTCTGCGGAGTCGCTCGTATTCAAGATCCTGTGTGGCAGAAGAAACACGCCTGACAAGTCGCGCTTCTTCAAGATTTGACAAGTCAGTAAAGCCTCCGGCCATTGTGATGATCTCATTGAGCGTTGTGACACCGGGTGTTATGGCATATTCACCGGGATAGGTCACCTGGCCGTCCAGCCTGATACTTGCAATAACTTTATAATTGTATTTCTGACGGACAAAGAGCCTGTCAGATTCCTCAATGAGATATTTGGGATCGTCCGGATTTTTCAAAAGAGCGTCATAAAGATCAATATCAATGTTTTCAGACTTCTGACCCATTCGGCCGAACCGGACGAGCGTTGCCCGTGTGGTATCGGCAAGCACGGTAAGTCCGCCCCCGATTGCAACGAGATCCGCAATTCTGTCGCTGGATTTCCATTCATACCTGCCAGGATCATTTACTTCACCCGAAATGATCATATCACCATTATACTGAGGGACAAAAACATAGTCACCCGCGGCAACATATGGATTATCATCGATATCACCGAGTTTACGAAACCGAAGCAAATCAACATCAATTTTTATATCTCCACGGTATACTGTAATTGACCGCTGACTGGAACCACGTTTCATAAGATTTGCTTCGCTCGCAAGCACACCCAATTCCGTTTGACGTTCATAGCGGAGACGCTGGGTAGTCATCTGCTCGGAACTGAGCGCCCGTTCACTCTGTTCCTGTGCAACCGATATATTCTGAATGTTTTCGAGCATACCCACTTTCTCAACATACATGAGACCGGCACGATCGATGACATCGGATACACGTTCGAGTGAGTTTGCACTTATCATGCCTGCATTGAGCACAAGACCCGAAATGGACAATCTGAACATTCGGGGACGGGAGAGATAAATAGTGGTATCGATATCCTTATACTGTTTTTTAACCGCGTTCGATATAATTTCACGAACCTCGGTGAGGGTTTTATCGGCAACCATAATCTGACCGATTGTGGGCAGAATCAGATAACCCTCCGGTGTAACGTAGTTCGTATATTCCCTGTCGAGTTCACCCCATAGATAAACCCCGATCACATCACTGGGACCGACAATGTATTTATCAGGATCGACCTTTTTATCGAAAAGAATTTCCTGCATTGCAGGCTGCATTTTCTGCTCGGGAACCTGTTCCAGCTTTTCGGCGGCGGTCTGCCCGGCCATAATACTGGGTACGGTCCCTATATCAGTAGGATAGTATGGTGAAGTATTTGATTGAAAATACTGACGTATCTGAGGAAAATCAGTCGAAAATGCCCCCTGCCCCCATAAAGATGACATAAAGAGTAAATAAACTGTGAAGAATAACCCAAAAATCTTTATAAAGCGTAACCGCACCTTGTTCGCCTCCTCAAAAGGAATGTAGTAACTTCAGTTTTATACTAATTAGGTAAAGATATGCTTATTAAAACTATAAGTCAAACGATAAATATCATGTTTAATGACTTGTAAAAAAAGTTTTCCGCCTAAAATATTCATTAATAATTAACCGCGGAGACATGGCGACATAAATAGAAATGGAAAAATATTTACACCATCTTTCAGTAGTTATTTACTGTTCAAATCGAGCCCGTATAATTCATTAAACGGCGCTGAGCATACATATCGTAATGACCGCCATTGAATCACATATCCGGTCAGTGACGGGATAGTCTCATTCGGGGCACCATCGCGCTGGAGTTCCGCGGAAACTTTTCAACAACAGCACGTGGATTCATCTCTTGAATAAACATTTCACCCCCCGATCAAATAGGGATCTGGACTCAATTTCATGGATTAATCGGACATATCCGCATCATGATTTCGGGACTTGCAATATTCCTGAAAAGAAATCTTTGAAAAATATGTGTTTTATAGTATTATTTTTCTTATATATTGTTGGTATACCCTTTCCGCTTGATAAATTGAGGGAACCGGACACAAGAAAATGATGTTTTTTCATCGTTTGATTGGACATTTCCGCAATAAAATAAAGCTATTTTTGATAAAGTACCGTATTTTTCAGGAACTAATGAAACTCCCGGTCGTTGTATAAGTACCATCTCCGGGAGTATGGAACATGATGATCGCAACTACCATGAAGATACATAACGAAACGATTTCGGATAAAGAACTTCTCGATGGGCTGGTAAATGGGGATATTGATGCTTTCGACATCATTGTTGAACGTTATAAAAACAGGCTTATTAATTTTGTATACAGGTTTGTAAAGGACCATGATGTTGCCGAAGATATTGTTCAGGAGACTTTCCTCAGGGTATTCAGAAAACGGCGCGATTATAAGGCTATAGCGAATTTTTCGACATGGATTTTTACTATTGCGGGCAACCTGGCCAAAAGTGAATTGAGACGACGGAAAAGGTGGAGGTTCCTGTCAATTGATACCAGCAGCAATGACGAAGAGAAACCATTCGAACTCCCCGATACGGGAATGAGTCCCGACAGGGCTGCTGCTGTAAGGATGCTCGATGACAATGTTCAGGATTCAATCGATAGTCTCCAGATTAAATATAAGGAAGCATTGATTCTGAGGGATATTCAGGGGATGAGTTATAAACAGATTTCCAAAATTATCGGAGTCCCTGTCGGCACTGTCAAATCTCGAGTTAACCGTGCACGGTTGAAGCTTCAGAAAGAGCTTAAGGGGCACTCCCCTGACGACGAATTGTTTCAGAATTAATGGTGCAGTTCCTGTTTCATTGTATAGTTCGGAAAAAATTTATGAATAGTTTCTTTCGTAATAAGGAACTTTTAACAGTATAGGTGAGTACAATAGATATGCAAGCGCGAAAACCCGCACAACTCAAAAAGAAACAACAAGGAGGTGAAATAACGAAGTGAAAAATGCTAATGAAGAAGCTTTTACATGCAGAATGTTCAAAAAACATTTAAGGGCGTACATTGATGAAGAACTTGCCGACACTGTAAAAATTCGTTTCCTCGAACATGCTTCGCAGTGTCAGAAATGCAACAAAGCCATGAAAGAAATGGGAAGCATCGTTAAAGTGCTTTCACGGCTTTCGCCTGTCACGACATCACCCGAGTTTAACTTCACGTTACGGTCGCGGATTCGGCTCGAAAATGCTCGTCTCCAGAATCCCTTTTATCGCTTTTCTCTCTTTATAAGGGAAAACATAAGGACTTTTATTACTGTCCCTGTATTCTCGATGATAGTTGTGGCCGCATTGTTTTTCTATTCCGATGCCCGTAATACTTTTGATTCAGGTACCAGAATATCGAACATGAATTCTCCGAGCGGCGCCGAAATGGTTAAAGAAGCTGAAAATAGCGCTGACGAGATTGTGTATGTATATTATGTGCTTGAAACTGTTCATCCCACAGATATCGAAGGCGGGATTTTTCTTCAAAACATGCAGGCGGTCAGATCACAGAAACAGACGATAAGATCAGCAAGTCTCATAAATTTTTAAAAAGTCTGGTAATAAACACTGTATGTGATGATACAGGTAGTCAGGAATCGGTACGAATCCCCGATAACTGATTCGGGGGCCGATTTATATGCCCTTGACAACAAAACAATATTTCGTCACCGGGCGTGTGAAAGAGTGACTTTATCAACGCCCTCTTGATGCCTATGATAAAACGGCCAAAACATTTTGCCCTTCTTATGCTGCCCTTGTTAATCTGCTGTCGGGGAGCATTGCTGTATTCCGAGGAACAGCCGTCTGATGCCGAGATACGAATTCTCAGCGAAAAAATCGAGGCTAAGTACAAAAACAGCGTATATACCGTCAATGCATACACTAAACTCAAGGGCGACACAGACGATAAGCAGATCAAAAATAAAACACGCTGGTGCAGAAATGTCGGTACTGCTTTTCCTATCGACGAACAGGGACATCTTATTACATTCCTCTGTGTCGTTAAAAAAGCTGAAAAAGTTGTCGTGGTTTCACGATCGGGTGACGAAAGTCATGCCGAAATCGTGGGAACCGACAAAACCGAGAAAATCGCCATCCTTAAAATCATGAAGCCGTTCCTGTTCACTCCTCCGCCGATCAGTAAATGGAATTCCATACATCCGGGAAATAAAGTAATACTGCTCGGTGTTCATCCCGAAAATGAGCATTTAGTAACGCAGGGAGTTATCAGCAAAATTCATGATTCGGATGGAGCTGTTCTGGTATCGATCCCCGGGAATCCGGGAACCGCAGGTACTCCTGTGTTCGACAGCGCTGAAAAGCTGTTGGGTATACTTGCTTTTCACGTGAAAGATAAGTTCTTGCCGGAAGGTGAAATCTCCGGGGAAAATAATTTCTATGTTGTAATTCCCATGGAATATGCTTCTGTTATTGCATACTCAATTATCAATAATGAACAAACCCAGAGCGGCTGGCTCGGGATTTCGATTCCTTTTATTGAAGGCGATAATAATGGCGATAAGGGAGTCAAAATTCAGAGTGTTGCGGAAAACAGCCCCGCAGCCCAGTGTGGACTCCAGCCTCATGATATGATTATCGAGTATAACGGATTTCCGGTCTCTACCCCCAAAGAAATGATCACAGCAGTGGCATCGACAAAATCAGGCGATACTGTGCCTATTAAAGTCATACGTCAGGATTCCATACTCCAGTTTAAAGCGACGTTAATCAGTCGACCGTTATCAAAATAATACAACAGACAGTTCATGGAACCGGCATTCGGCTATAATACCCGTAACCATTCCTTAAGCAGTTTCTCCGTGTATTTTTTTCTTTCTTTTTCATACTAAAACACAATATATTATTTCTTGTGATTAACTGTTCGATTCTTGCCTTTGTATTCAATGAGTTATCCCGGAGCAGTGCTCCGGGGGATTCTTTTACTGATACATATGTCTTATATCGGTGCATACAGAGAAAGAAGATACTGAAAAGAGTTCGGTGTGACAGTCATGACGGACTTTTTCGGCATCCTCCACAATAAAAGGCGTAATAATTTATACTGTCGTGTACAAGTCTTGTGAATAGATCGGATAATAAAGAGCTATAACAGGTATACATGCAATTTCCGATCAGTGTTTCCTGCCTATCTCGTTCTTTCAGGGAAAAACCTGTAAAACCCGATTCCGGCGGTCCTGCGAAAGAGGCTGATAATGACTGACCTTCATTTTGATATCCGGGATATTCTCAAGGTTCCAAAACTCGCATGGTCATGGCGGAAAATATCGGTTTCATTCAGAGGTATCCTTGTTGCCTGGCTCATATACATTATCGGTACGTATATTTCCCTGTTCCTCACGGAAGCCGGCAGGTCTGCAGGTATAATGCCCCTTTTTCGCTATTTCGAGTTTTTTCCCGTTCTCCTGACTGAATTCAGAGGAACATGGCAGTATATACTTTATGGTCTGACAATCATGTTTGCGCTGTTTTACCTGCTGGCGACCGCAACGGCTGTCAGTCGTATTGCATTTGAAGATGTCCGCGGCAATGATGTTTTTCAGGTACGGGAAGCGCTGCAATTCTCTCGTAAATACGGTTCGACTGCAATCGTATCTGTCGTAATACTCGGTGCGCTGTTCCTGATTTTCCCTGTCACATTACTGATCTGGGGCGCTGTGGGAAGGATACCTTATGTGGGGGAGCTTATCTTTGCGGTCAGCAGTATTCCCGTTATTGTATGGGGAATGCTGGGCATTGCCGTAAAACTGGTGTTTCTCTTCGGACTGGTCCTCATTCCATCGATTACCGCATGTCTCTGCGAGGATGTTCTCGAAACGGTTATCCAGACATTCACTTCCGTTCTTCTTCAACCCTGCCGGTTATTCATATATGAGGTAACCGCAAAAGTCATTACGGCAGTCAGCACCTTGATATTCGCGCTGTTCTCATTCTTTTCCATATTCGGAACGAATGTCACATGCGGTCTGCTTTTCGGAAGCTCGATTCACGATATTTTTACCATTGCTCTTTACCGTGTTCCCGGAGCTCTCGATCTTGCCTTGCACATTATCGCTTTCTTCGACCGGTTTAACTTTGCCTACCCTGTGATATCGATATCCGATATATCCGGTGTATCCACCGCCGTTCACAGCGCAGGCGTAATACTTGGAATGAGCTACCTGATGATCGCCGTCCTGGTTTTATCATATGCATTCAGTTGCTTTTTCAGCGCCCAGGTTCTCATATATCTGGCTGTCAGAAAGCGGAAAGATGGTGATGATCTCAGGCTCAGACGGTCTTCGGCGGATTTCGTCCCGGAAGAACCCGCGGAATCGTAAACAATCCGTCTCGGAACACTATCGTGTCGCCAATCAGATTTTGTGTGCCTTACCTATTCAGCATTCATCGGCAGCGGTAATTTCGTTCGGGAAATTTCGATAATCGCTCATGGAACCATTATGAACGATCTTTTCGTAATAATTATTCAATAACCTGTCAACATTTATATTGCTTTAAATAAAAAAACTATATACTATATTATAAATTGCGTACAAACACCGGCGTAATGGAGAAGCCCATGACGAATCTACTTCAGCAAATTCCTCTCTTTTCGTCACTCAAGGACGATGAGCTGGAAGCGATAAAACATGTCATCATCAATAAAACCTTCCCGAAAGAAAAAATCATTCTTCTTGAAGCCGAAGAAGGTGATACATTATTTATAATTATCAACGGAAAAGTCAAGGTAACTACATTTACCGAAAATGGTAAAGAGGTAATATTTTCCATTCTCGGTGAGGGTGATTTCTTCGGTGAAATGTCACTTCTGGACGGTAAACCCCGGTCGGCATCGGTCATATCCATGGAGGACTCTGAGTTACAGTTGATTCGGAGGTGCGATTTTTACCGTTTGCTCGAAAATCATCCGCATATCGCGCTCAAACTCCTTGAAGAGCTTGCCTCACGGCTCCGTAAAGCCGACGAACGAATCGAAAGCCTCGCCCTGCTGGACGTCACCGGCCGGGTAGCCGGTATCCTCATGCAACTGGCCGAAGAGCGCGGGGAACCTTCCGGTAACACAGTGACTATCAAATCACGGCCCACTCATCAGGAGCTCGCCAACATGGTCGGTACCACCCGTGAGACGGTTACACGGGTTCTGAAACAGCTCGAACTGAAAAAATATATCGAGATGTCCGGAAAAGACGTGACCATCTTTGATGTGGAGGTATTCAAACGCGATCTCTATTTTTAAGCTGTCCGTATCGGTTGACGATTTAAAAGCTTTTCCTGTGCCCATCCCCCCGCAGAAGCCGTCTGCTTTGTTCAGTAGTGCGGTAAAAAATCATTTTATTATTTCCCGCTCAAATCGTATCTTATGACAATGCAGTTTTTTAAATTGAATCCGGTCAAGACGATCACAAATCCGTATGCACATCCCGAAACATTGTGAACGATGAAAATACTCCTGCTTTCAAAAGATACCGAAATCATTACGGCTGTTCAGAATTATTCCGATCAAGAGGGTGACCGGCTCACTCTGGCCACAACGGTTAAAGAGGCATCGGCCGGTATCGGAACCCGTGAATTCGATGCTGTCCTGCTGGACTGCTCGATACGTCCCACGGAGCTCATCGGCCTTGCCGGAGAGCGTGCTGATGAGCTGATGGAGACGGTTGTGCTGCTTCTCGGGCCTCTCGATCACGAGCAGCGCGAAATGCTTGGTCGACGACTTTCCGCTCATTATTCGGTCGATAAACCGCTGCGGAGACAGATGTTTAATGAAACCATGCAGCGGCTGAAGATGCGATCCATTATTGTCAGGAAGGCCGGGCTTATCGGCCGGTCCCCCGCTATGGAAGAAATCATTCAGACCATCATGCAGATCGGCGCCACCCCGATTACCATTCTTATCACCGGTGAAAGCGGAACGGGAAAAGAAGTGATTGCCCGCGCCATTCATGCGGTTTCCCAGCGATCCGAGGAGCCGTTCCTGGCGGTCAACTGCGCGGCTCTGGCTGAAGGTATTCTCGAAAGCGAGCTGTTCGGCCATGAAAAGGGCTCGTTTACCGGCGCAACCGCCCGGCGGATCGGCATGTTCGAGCGTGCAGACCACGGCACCATTTTCCTCGATGAAATTGGCGAAATTCCTCACTCCACCCAGATCCGGCTCCTGAGAGTGCTTGAAGAACGCGAAATCATGCGTGTCGGGGGAACCGATGTCATTCCGGTCGATGTCAGGGTGATTACCGCCACTAACCGTAATCTGGGCTTATCGGTCGAAAAAGGCGCGTTCAGGAGGGATCTCTACTACCGTATCAAGGTTCTTGATATTTTCGTACCGCCGCTCCGTGAGCGCCCGGAAGATATCCCCCTGCTTCTCGACCGTCTCGTACGTTTGTACGCTGAGGAAAACCGGCTTCCGCTGCGGCGGTTCACCGATGAATCCAAGGCTGTTCTGTCACGTATGCGATGGACAGGCAATGTCCGAGAGTTGAGAAATTTCGTGGAAAGCTGCCTTGCGCTCACCACTGTTCATACAATCGGCCCCGATGATATTCCTCCTCATCTCCTCGATGAAATCGACCGTCAATATGGTTTGCCCGTTCCTGCTGAAAAAAAGACCGAGCAGATCGAACGGGAGCTCATCTACCGTACGCTTCTCGATTTGAAACGGGATATTGGCGAAATCAGGGAACTCCTGTTTGAAAACCGCATTGTTCATGCCGAAACTGATTATCCGCCAATCCGCGAGGTCGTACCCATTGAAAACGGCAACGAGCCCACGCTCGAAGAACTCGAACGTCAGGCAATCATCGATGCTCTCGATCACACACGGGGAAACCGCAGGAAAGCCGCCAGGCTGCTCGGTATCGGAGAACGGACGCTCTACAGAAAACTCAAGCAGTACCGTATTTCCGATAACTGATACTTCACCCGCATGAGTCAGATTTTTTCATCATTACAAGGCTCCATGTTCTTTCGTGATTTTGCCGGATAGATACCGCTATGAGTTTTCTTCACGGCAACCTCAGATATTTTTTAAAAACAGACAGTGACTCGTTATGAAACTTTTTTTAGTATCATGCGTAGTATCACACTATGAAACATGCTGAAGCAGTTATCTTCCTTGACTGTACCAAAGTAGTTCATTATATTAGATATTTATTCTTTAGAACTTGAAATTATCGGAGGTCTTATGCCGACATACGAATATAAATGTAAAAAGTGCGGTCATTCTTTCGAGCTGTTTCAGAGCATGAATGATGACCCTGTTAAAACATGTCCTGTTTGCAAAGGAACTGTTGAGCGTGTAATCGGTCTGGGCGGAGGTCTTATATTCAAGGGAAGCGGTTTTTATGCCACCGATTACCGGAGCGACTCATACAAGAATGCGGCAAAAGCTGATAAGCCGTCTTTTGAATCAAAAACGACATCAAAGAATTCCGAAAAGAAGATTACTGCTGCTGAAAAGTAGGTTTTACTGTTTACAGGAGGATGGACATTCGTCATGGACATCTATGTTGTTTGGCCCGGGAAAATCTCTAGAGTTGCGGGTGCATGTGCAATACTCATGATGGTATATGCCGGATGCGGAAAATCGCCCGATGAGCTGTATACCGAAGGGAAAAATCAGATTCAGAACAAAGAGACGTTTGACGAAGGTGTCAAGACTCTGAAGCACTTTGAGAAAAAGTTCCCGAAAGACCGCCGGGCTCCGGAAGTGATGCTCGCACTTGCCATGGCGTACCAGGGACAGAAACAGTTCGATCTGGCGGTTGAGAGTTTCAACCGGCTTATCGAGAAGTATCCCGGCTCGGCTGAAGCTTTTAAAGGTATGTTTTTACTCGGATATATGTACTATGATGAAATAAAGGACAACGACAAAACCTTAGAGGTTTTAAAGAAGTTTATCACTCAATACCCGGATTCGGGGCTGGCGGCTTCAGCTCAGGTGCTGATTGATAATATTGGCCTGCCGGTCGAAAAGTGGTCGGTAGTACAGAAAATTGGGACACAGAATCCTTCAGACTCGCTTAAAACCGGCACACTGCCCGGTCAGAATCAGTGAGAGAAACCATGAATTTCGGGATATGCTTAAAGCATTTGCATTATGACCCCTTCTGAGCCCGGATTCACAAAATTCAATCGACCACGAATTTACACGAATATGTTTTTTATGGCAATGACACTATGAGCATTTCTGGAAAATTCACAACAACAATACGGATAATGTAGTATAACTATTTGCGATTTCGCGTGCTTGCGAGATATTTTTATGAATTCAGGAAATTGATTCTACATAGTGCATACGCATTTTTCAATGTATTAACAGGAGGACTC
>JAJFUH010000031.1 GCA_021372535.1 bacterium | reverse complement strand
GTAATCGTGGATTTTTGGGGGGAGCAGGTGAAGATGTTCCGGTCAGCACCAATTTTAAAGGACACTTTTTTAGATGTTACTTCCTATAGATGTTACTTCCTTTGCGTGCCCAAAGGAAGTAACCAAGGAAAGGGCACCCCGTGAAAAGCCTTCTTCCACGGGCTTTTCAATGGGGCTGAAAAATCGGAAACTCCAAAAATGTGTTATGCTGTTTGTTACAATGAAAAGTCATGGATTGAGGGGAGTGCCAGGTGAAGATGTACCGGACAGCACCCATTCTTTTTCCGAAAAACGCTTGTGACCGCGGGGCTTTTCAATGGGGTTGAAAAATCGGAAATTCCGAAAGGTGTTATGCTAAGTATTACAATAAAAAAAAGTAATCGTGGATTTTTGGGGGGAGCAGGTGAAGATGTTCCGGACAGCATCTATTTAATTTCCGAAAAACGGTTGTGACTGTGGGGCTTTTCAATGGGGTTGAAAAATCGGAAATTCCGAAAGGTGTTATGCTATTTATTAAAAAAAAGTAATCGTGGATTTTTGGGAGTAACCAGCATATAAATCAGGACTCAGTGCTGACCATTGACAGCTTATTACATCGACGAATAAATATCGATACCACTATATACAATTGATGCCGAATCAAGTTCGGCATGACGTCATCCGATGTCACCGTTTAGCCACCGGAGCAACAAATCATCCGGATGGTGTTTTTTTCAAGGCATCAGGAGAGACACGATGAAACGGCGAACATTTATCAGTTCATCGGCAACAGCCATCGCTGTGCTGTCACATACGGCGCAGAGCGAAGCAGCATCGGAGAAATCCGGAACCAAACAAGCCGGAACTCCCGTTTTTGCCGGAATGAGCCTCAAAGAACTCAGAAACCGGTATCATTCGGTGCTGTTCGATGAATATCTCCCCTTTATGGACAAGCATATCATCGACCATGAAAAGGGCGGGTTCATGTGCAACGCCTCGCCCGACGGGACGCTGATATCGACCAATAAACGAGCCGTTTACGAAGGGCGCGGCATATGGGTGTATTCCTGTCTCTACAACACATGCGGCAGGGAAAAGAAGTATCTCGAAGTCGCCCGTAAATCCGTCGAGTTTCTCCTCAGGAACAAACCCGAAGGCGACAGCATGTGGCCGGGATCGTTCGACAAGGACGGGAATCCAACCTCTCCGCCGGGAACATCGGTCAACGCCGATCTCTATATCGCGGACGGTTTCGCCGAATTCGCACGGGCAACCGATGACCGGTCGTACCGCGAGCTTGCCCGTGAGATCACGCTCAAATGCCTTCGTGTCTATGACCGTGACGATTACGGTACCGATGTGGGGAAAGGGTATCTCGGCCCCGATGCGCCGCTCACTCCCGGCATCAGGATCATGGACGACTGGATGCTGTTTCTCCGGGCGGCGACACGTCTTCTCGAACAGCAGCCGGACCCCGATATGGAGGCGCTTGCGGCCCGTTGTGTCGATACGATCATGAACAACTACTACAATCCCCGGTTCGGCCTCGTGACCGAAATCCTGAACCACGACCACTCATTCCCGGATAACGATTACGGCCAGGTGGTCAATTTCGGCAACGATTTCCAGGCGCTCTGGCATGTCATGGATGAAGCGGCGCGGATAAAGAACAGGGAGCTTTTCGATACGGCGGCTGAACGACTCAGACGTCACATCGGAGTCGCATGGGATGACGTATACGGCGGCGTATTCACCATGCTCAGGCATGTGGACGAGAACAGGTGGGAATTGGGAAAAGCACACTACGCCCAGGTCGAAACCCTCGTCGGGCTCATGATGATAACCGAGCACACCGGCGCTGACTGGACATACGACCTTTTCACACAAATTTACTCGTATATCGAGGAAACGTTTCTTCTCAAGAAATACGGGTATCCGCTCTGGATACTGGGCTCAGACCGAAAAGTCACTTTTAACCCGAAGAGCACCCGTATCGGCAACTTCCACCAGCCCCGTCATCTCCTGCTCAATCTCGCCGCTCTCAACCGGATAATCGAGCGAAACGGCAGGGTTTCGGGAGTTTTCGGGTAAAATCAGATGCTTTAAAAACCAGAACGCGGATTTACGCGGATCAGGCGGATTTACGCGGATTACATCAAGAATTCTCTTTTTATTTATACCATATATCCCTGTTCAATAATACATTATCGAATGCAATAGTATATCACGGATATTTTACCACCATATAGAGCGTGCTTTCGCCATCGTTCACATTGCGGATGATATGGTGGACATCGGCGTGGTAATGTACCGAATCGCCTGCTTTCACTTCGGCCTTTTTGTCGTTTATCTCCACGGTGACGCTTCCGGTCATGACCGTAACGAACTCCTCCGTCCCCTTGCTGTGCGCGTTGCTTTCGAGGACGCCGTCCTTTTTCATGGCAAGGGTGTAAAGCTCGAGTTTTTCGGCCATCGATAACGGCGATATGATCCTGAACATGCAACGTCCCTTGTCGCGTTCGAGGATAACCGCCTCTTCCCTGCGGATAACATTGAAAATCGGTACTTCGTCAACCTCCGCAATGAGATCGTGAAACGGCGCATCGAGGCCATAGGCGATTTTCCATACCACAGCGACAGTCGGATTCACCTTTTCCTGCTCGATCTGCGACAGCATCCCCTTGGAAACGCCGCTCCGCTGGGAAAGCTCCTCGAGAGAAAACCCTTTCTGTTTCCTGATCCGTTCGATATTTTTCCCGAGAGCCGGTAATTCGGATTTTGGTTTCATGATACGATCCTCCGGTTATTTTTCATATAATTAATTATTGTTTAATATATTGAATTTTTTTCTTGACATACCGTATGGGTTCATTATATTAAACACCATTATAACATACTGAACTCACGGTGTCAAGGTTATTTTTTTGAGGGTATCACTCATTTTAAAGAACACTTTTTTAGATATTACTTCCTTTGCTTGCCCAAAGGAAGTAACCAAGGAAAGGGCACCCCATGAAAAGCCTTCTTCCACGGGCTTTTCAATGGGGTTGAAAAATCAGAAGCTCCAAAGGTTTTTATGCTGTTTATAATCAATTCAATACAATGAAATAGTCATCGTGGATTTTTTGGGGGGAGCCAGGTGAAGATGTTACGGCCATCATCAATTTTAAAGAACACTTTTTTAGATATTACTTCCTTTGCGTGCCCAAAGGAAGTAACCAAGGAAAGGGCATCCCGTGAAAAGCCTTCTCCCACGGGCTTTTCAATGGGGTTGAAAAAACTGAAACTCCAAAGGGTGTTATGCTGTTTATAATCAATTCAATACAATGAAATAGTCATTGTGGATTTTTTGGGGGGTCAGGTGAAGATGTTACGGACAGCACCCATTCTTTTTCCGATAAACGGGCAATGACCGGGGGGCTTTTCAACGGGGTTGATAAATCAGAAGTTTCAAAGGTTGTTATGTTATTTATAATCTATTCATTACAATACAATTTGTCGTGGATTTCAGGGGGTCATCAGTAATTTTTCTTACCATAAAGGAGTGGACAAACCATGAAGGCTCTTGTCAAGGAAAAACCGGGGAAAGGGCTTGTTCTCAAGGACGTTCCGGACCCGTCTCCCGGCGAAGGCGAGGTATTGATACGCATACGTGCTGCCGGGATATGCGGGACCGATGTGCATATTTACGACTGGGACGAGTGGAGCAGAAACCGCATCCATCCGCCGGTGATAACCGGCCATGAACTGGTCGGGGAAGTCGTTGCGCTCGGTAAATCCACGCATCATATTCCCATCGGCCAGCGGGTCAGCGCCGAAGGCCACATAGCCTGCGGGCACTGCGAATTCTGCCGCACCGGACAGGCGCACATCTGCCGTGATGTGGAAATAATCGGTGTCGACCGTGACGGCTGCTTTGCCGAATACATGAGCATGGATGCGGGAAACCTGTGGCCTGTTCCGGACGCGATACCGGATCATATCGCGTCCATTTTCGACCCTGTCGGAAACGCCATGCATACGGTCATGGCCGAACCGGTCTCGGGAAAATCGGTGCTCATAACCGGCGCGGGCGCAATCGGGCTTTTTGCAGTCGCGATTGCCCGGAGTGTGGGCGCATCCACCATCATGGTCATAGAACCGAACGCCTTCAAGCGCGAACACGCACGGAAGGCGGGCGCCGATGTCCTGATCGACCCGTCCGACGAGCATCTCGAAGACATCGTGCTGAGCCATACCGATGGCCTCGGTCCCCAGATACTGCTTGAAATGTCGGGACACCCGGACGCGATCAATACGGGATTCCGTCTCCTGCGGAACGGCGGGTGTGCATGCGTGCTGGGCATACCTCCGGGCAAGGTTACCTTCGACTGGGCAAAAGATATCGTGTTCAAGGGAATCACCATCAAGGCAATCAACGGGAGAAGGATGTACGACACATGGTTCCAGACCCAGAATTTCATGCTCAGGGAGCAGGAACGTGTCAACCGTCTGATAACCCACCGTCTTCCGTTCGTGGATTTCGAACGGGGATTCGATCTGCTTCACCGCGGCGAGGCGGTGAAAGTCGTTCTGGAAATGAACGATGACCCGAAATGACCGATGAAAGGAACCGTCAGCCATGTACACGAACAGAGAAATTATCGAAGAATCGCTCAGTCAGTTCAGGGAAAGCGGGACATTCAAGCACGAACGCATCATTGTCACACCGCAGAGCGCCCTGATAAGGCTCGAGGACGGCTCCGAGGTGATCAACTTCTGCGCCAACAACTACCTGGGACTGTCAAACAGCCCGGTGCTTGTCGAGGCGGCGAAAAAAGCGCTCGACACCTACGGATACGGGATGAGCTCGGTCAGGTTTATCTGCGGCACCCTCGATATACACAAAAAACTCGAGCGCCGTATATCGGAATTCACCGGAGCGGAGGATGCGGTTCTCTATTCCTCGTGCTTCGACGCAAACACCGGCCTGTTTGAAACGGTGCTTTCCGCCGATGACGCGGTGATAAGCGATGAGCTCAACCACGCTTCCATCATTGACGGCGTCCGCCTGTGCAAGGCGAAACGCTTCGTATACCGTAACAACGACATGAATAATCTGGAGCAGTGTCTCCGTGATGCTTCCGGCTGCCGTATCAGACTCATCGCGACCGATGGTGTTTTCAGCATGGACGGGATTGTCGCCGACCTGAAAGGTATCTGCGAATTAGCCGAGAAATACGGCGCGCTGGTCATGGTGGACGATTCCCATGCAACGGGTGTCATCGGGGAGAACGGCCGGGGCGCACCGGAAGCCTGCGGCGTCTCGGGCCGTATCGACATCATAACCGGAACATTCGGCAAAGCGCTCGGCGGAGCATCGGGAGGATTTACCGCAACACGGCGTGAAATCGCGCAGCTCCTGCGCCAGCGGTCACGTCCCTATCTCTTTTCCAATACCCTCTGCCCGGCCATTGCCGCGACAACGCTCACGGCAATTGAGCTTCTGAGCGAATCCTCCGAGCTCAGAGACCGTCTCGCCCGCAACACGGCGCTTTTCAGGAACGGCATGAGCGAAGCGGGATTCACCGTTCGCGGCGAAACACATCCCATAGTCCCCATCATGTACGGCGATGCGGTGCTTGCTTCCCGGACTGCGGAAGCGCTTCTCGGGGAAGGCATCTATGTCATAGCTTTCAGCTATCCCGTGGTACCGAAGGATAAGGCGAGAATCAGGGTACAGCTTTCAGCCGCCCATTCGGAAGAGCAGGTCAGGCAGGCAATCGATGCTTTTATCAAGGTCAGATCGTAGATGGATCATCCGCATAAGGGCCGAGGAACAAGTACAGTGTTGTGAAATTATAATAAGTCAGGGTAAGAGGGCTGTGAAAAAGTATATTTTTCACGAGTCCCAGAACTAAATGTGATGTTTTGTTGCTGTCAAGGGCATGTAAATCACTGGCAATCCCCCATTTTTTTAAGAACACTTTTTTTAGATGTTACTTCCTTTAGATGTTACTTCCTTCAGATGTTACTTCCTTTGCTTGCCCAAAGGAAGTAACCAAGGAAAGGGCACCCCGTGAAAAGCCTTCTTCCACGGGCTTTTCAACGGGGTTGAAAAATCAGAAGCTCCAAAAAGGTGTTATACTAAGTATTACAATAAAAAAGTAATCGTGGATTTTTTGGGGGGAGCAGGTGAAGATGTTACGGACAGCACCCATTTTAAAGGACACTTTTTTAGATGTTACTTCCTTCAGATGTTACTTCCTTTGCTTGCCCAAAGGAAGTAACCAAGGAAAGGGCACCCCGTGAAAAACCTGTTTCCACGGTCACGGCCCGTTTTTCGGGAATGTGTGAACTCACGAGCCTTCGGCTCGCTCGGACAGCACCCATTCTTTTTCCGAAAAACGCTTGTGACCGCGGGGCTTTTCAATGGGTTTATAAAATCTTATTCCGGTGAATAAATAATGATACCACCATGTGGAATAGATGCCGAAACGAGTTCGGCATGACGTCATCCGATGTCACTGTTTTATCACCGAAGCAATCACCGGCTTTTATGGTTTATATTCTATTTATAATCAATGTATTACAATACAATTCATAGTGGATTTTGGGGATTTGCCAGCATATAAGCATGTCCCCGAATTATTAATCGGGGATCAGCACTTCGTGCCGTCCCTTGACAGCTTATATCCACGTAAATTGTGTTTATAACAACTTAACTGACATTAAAAAGGGCAAAGATATCAT
>JAJFUH010000030.1 GCA_021372535.1 bacterium | reverse complement strand
GATATCATTTGAATAAGCAGAAAGTTATAGGAAAATATAATTCAGATGAAGGGTGGACCGATTAAAAGACTGGTGTGCAAAAGCAATTAGCTTAAGTATTTCCGGCTGATAGCGATAATATAATCATGATCGATATTCGGTCGGCAATAACAAAATCAACTAAACTGGACGGGTAATTATAATGAACTCATCTGAAGCAGATATTCCTGAACGCTACATCCGGGAAATTTCCGAACTTATGGCACCGGTCACAGTCACCATTAACGATAATATTGAGCTTTCCAACTGCATCCTCATTTATAATACCGAGCACGGTAAAGAACTGCTGGTAAGGACAAAGCCGGGTATATACCCAAAAACCGGTAAATTACATATCACATGCGCATATTCAAGAGCATTATGCATATTCAAGAGCAACATCATCGGCAGCAAAGAAATTGATCCTGAATATACCTATTTACAGATCAACGTTCCCGAAGAAGTCGCGAGCGAGGAAAGACGAAAATTTCTCAGGGTGAAACCTTCCCGGACAGACCCCATCCACATACAGTTTGCATTAGTTGACAAACGGGTCGTAACCGTCGAGGCAATGGATATCAGTGGGGGCGGCACAGCCTTTGTCCTCCCCGGTAATCTTGCCAAATTCAAGATAGGGAATTCATTCCCCATTGCCATCAAGCTCCCCATGTTCGGCGAAGTCCAAACCTGGGTCACCGTTCAGAGCATGGCCCGACTGTTGAACATGGTAAGGGTCGGCATGGCCTTTTCAATCATGTCCGAGCAGGCACATTTTCTTGTCATGTCATATGTGACGCTGAGGGGACAGGAAATGTCGCAAGAACCGCTCAACAAAAAGTCTCTGCCACTCGTCGGCAGGGCAAAAATCTGCATCATCGAAAAGAGTCATAATCAGAATGAATACACGTTTCTCGAAGATATCTTCAGTGTCGTTAAAACAAGCTTTTCCAGTGCTGTTTCCGCATTAATCGCACACAAACCGGAGCTCATTATTTTAACCGATAATCCTCCTGATGACGTACAATCCATCCTTGAGGACATAAAAAAACACCGGGCGTTGAAGAAGATCCCCCTCATCGTATTAACCGAGAAAGAAAAAACCACAGCATTCATTCGGAAACACGCGGTTATCGTGAACACACCATATAATGAAAATTTTCTTATCCAAACATCAGAAAACCTTATAGAACAATACAGGCTTTCCAGAAACATAACAATAAAATTGCTGAAAACAACATCCGGGAAAGGAAATAAAATCCTTATTATAGATAGATTTCATAATTTCAGTAAAAACGATATCAAAGCCCTGACCGACTATGGCTTTGAAGTGAGCGTCAACAGCAAAGAGGACAATATACTCGCAAAAACCGAGCAAATGCACCCGGATATTATTCTCATCGATGAAGAAATGGAAAAAACCAATCCTATATCATTATGCCGATCAATAAATACAGACAAAGCGATCAATGCCATACCGAAGATTATTGTTACATCGAGCCAGAAAACATTTAACAAGTTTTATTCACAGGGACTCTTTGCAGGCTTTGTCACCAAGCCTGTCGACCTGGAACAGTTGATCTCCAAGGTATT
>JAJFUH010000029.1 GCA_021372535.1 bacterium | reverse complement strand
GTACCAGAACGAGGCTGTCGATGCCTTTTACATGGGCGGCAGCGAGCGGGGCGGGTCGGGAGTTATCGTTCTTCCCTGCGGGTCGGGCAAGACGATCATCGGTATAGGGGCTATGGCTAAATGCTCGTCCATGACCCTTATTCTTACCACGAATATCACCGCTCTGAGACAGTGGAAACAGGAGCTTCTCGATAAAACGTTCCTCCGGGACGAGGATATCGGCGAATATTCCGGAGAGCGGAAGGATATCCTGCCGGTTACCATTGCAACGTACAACATCCTCACATACCGTAAGACAAAAACGAGCGGATTTCACCATTTCGAACTCATCAACCGCGAGGACTGGGGCCTTATCATTTATGACGAGGTTCATCTTCTGCCCGCTCCGGTGTTCCGGTACACTGCCGATATCCAGTCGAAACGGCGGCTCGGGCTCACCGCAACCCTTGTCCGCGAGGACGCCAGGGAAACGGATGTATTCAGCCTCATAGGACCGAAAAAGTACGATATACCCTGGAAAGACCTCGAAAAACAGGGATGGATAGCCGTTGCCCGCTGTACCGAAATCAGGGTTTCCCTTCCCGATGATGTCCGTATCGAATATGCCACGACGGGTATCCGGAAGCGGTATCGCATCGCTTCGGAAAATCCCGCAAAGAACAGGGTGGTCGAGCGCCTCATAGAGCGGCATAAGGACGATCTCGTGCTCGTCATCGGGCAGTACCTTCGCCAGCTCGAAACCCTCGCAAAGGAATTCAATGCGCCCATTATCACGGGGAAGGTCGACAACGCCGAACGTGAAAAACTGTACTCCGCCTTCCGTGCCGGCAGGATTAAGCTCCTCGTGGTCTCGAAAGTCGCCAATTTTGCCGTTGACCTTCCCGATGCGAACGTGGCCATACAGGTTTCGGGGACATTCGGCTCACGGCAGGAGGAGGCCCAGCGGCTCGGGCGGATTCTCAGGCCCAAGAAAAACGGCTCCGTCGCCCGTTTCTATTCGGTCGTGACCCGCGACACCCAGGATCAGGAATTCGCCGCCAAACGTCAGCTTTTCCTTACGGAGCAGGGTTATTCATACGAGATTACCGACAGCGAGACTTTTTTCCGCGATCATGCCTGCGTCGATCCGGCTGGCGGTGATTGCAGCGCATAAGCATGTTTTTCTGCGGTGTGAACACCGGTTCGCGGCAATCGCCGATCGGGGAATTGCCGAACCTTAACACGGACAATTAATGAAAATATTTAACCACAACGACACGAAGGCACAAAGAATTGTAACATATGATTTGTACTATTTTATTGTTTTAGCGATCGGCAGAAGTGACACCCATATATAAACAAATCCACGTAACTCCGTGTTCTATTAAAGATTTATGAATAGATCTGGTTAACAGGTGAATATACCAATGTATCTGCGAGATTACCTGCACGACATCCCGTTGAAAACCCTCAAGGGAATCGCCCGCACTCTCAAGGTGCCGGTGGAATACGGCGCCCGGAACAAGCTTATCAATGCCGTTGACAGGGCGTTCTGGGACGGTTCGCTTGCCGAACGCCTTTTACGGGAGCTTCCTGAGGAAAGCAGAAGGCTTCTCTCGCTCATTGCGTTTTCCTATGGCGCCGGGATTCATGAAACCGCTCTGGAGAGGAAAATCGACAGGCTGAACGGGATGAAACGCCCCGAGGTACATCGACGGCTGCAGGAACTCATCCCGTTTGCCCTCGTGGGGGGGATAAAAGAGGACGAAACACGCTATTTCTGTCCGAAAGGCATCGGGGAGCAAGTTCGGAGAATACTTATCGGAAAAGCCGTTACCAATGCTTATTCGGCCGGATCGATTCCACCGGCTACAACACCCAATCTCATGGAAGATATCTTCTCGTTTCTCGCGGAAGCCTACAAGGATACCATCCCTCTTACGCTCAAGGGGAATATTAAAAAAACATTTCTCGAAAAGGTGTTCGAAGGATCTCCGTCGTGCGCTGACCCCACAGTGAATTTCCAGAAGGAACACCGCAACGCTTTTGTGATGGAATACCTCAAAAACCGTAAACTCATCGACTTCGACCACCGGAAAGCGCATGCCACGGAGAAACTGAGCGGATGGCTTCATCTTTCCGCCGCCGTTCGTTTTCAGGATATCGTATCGTTTGCGCTTGTGCGGACGCTCCAGGATCACTCTGTCATGACCGCGTTCGGGGGAATCCTCGGCGAGGTTTCCCCGGGTACGGGTTTCAGCATCTCGGAGCTGGCGAATTTCCTTCATACGGGAACGATGGCCCAGGGCGGTTTTTCACGAATCGAGGCGCGGATTCGCGAAATTCTGACAATACTCTATCATCTGGGGCTGATTTCATACAAAAACGGACGGTTTTTCATGACCGTGACAGGAGAGCGCTTTTTCCGGGGAGATGGGCTCCCCATCGATGGAAACTCCTCCGACTTCTTCACTGTCCAGCCCAATTTCGAAATCATCGTGGGACCGGAACTCAACCCGCTCATACGGTTCAAGCTCGAACTCCTCACCGAGCGCCTGAACCGTGACATCATCCTGACATTCATGGTGACCCGTGAAGGGATAACCCGCGCCCGCGAGCGTGGTATGAACACCGGCGAGATAGTCGGTTTTTTCGACCGTCACTCGCGGACGCCGATACCCCAGAATGTCCGTTTCTCCATCGAGAGCTGGGCCGAGGCGTACGGCAGTATCCGTTTTGAGCGGACAACGCTCATGCGGTTCCGTGATACGGCGGTATGCAGCAGCGTCATGCACATCCCCAAAATCGCGCCATACGTCAAAGAACGGATCTCCGATACCGTTCTTGTCATTTCCGGCGACCGTATTTCTGCAATTACCGATATTTTGAAAGATACCGGCTACCAGCCTGAAATATTCGGCGGACCGTCCGCGGACATCATCTTTACCAGTGAAACATTCACTCCTGTCGGTATCGACGAGGTTGTGAGGGAAAAGGATTTAATGCCCGCACGCTCCGAATTTATCATCCCCGACAATCTTTTATCGAACGGCGAATCCTGATGGCAGCCATGAGAGGCTATATCGAACTCACCCGGCCGGTAAACATGCTCATATGCGGCCTTTCGGTGCTCTGCGGCGGTATAATCGGCGACAGGCCTCTCACCCTCGCGGCGGAACTTGTCCGATCCCCGGTTCATGGCGCTGTGCCGCCCTGGGCCGTCCGCACGGTGATTGCCGCCGTTTCCGCATCGTTCATACTCGCCGCCGGAAACATTCTCAACGATATACGGGATGTTTCGACCGACGCTGTCAATGCGCCGCACCGTCCCATCCCCTCGGGGCGTGTATCATCGAAAGGAGCGGCGGTTTTTGCCTTCCTGCTCACCCTTGCGGGGATAATCATGGGGATATTCCTCGGTTTTACGGGTGTTGTGCTCGCCCTCACCGCAGCGCTTCTCCTCACAGTGTATGATCTGAAACTCAAGGGTGTTCCGCTTGCGGGAAATCTGACAGTCTCCGCGCTCGGAGGACTGGCCTTCATCTACGGCGGTGTTGCCGGGCATTGCGTTCGCGAAGCGCTCGTTCCCGCATCATTCGCCCTTCTCTATCATCTCGGCCGCGAGCTCATCAAGGATGCCGCCGACCTCCGCGGCGACCGGAGGGCAGGCATCGAAACCGTCGCAACACTCCGGGGAGCACGTGCCGCCTGCAGGCTGGCTTCAGCCGTGCTGTCAGTGCTCGCCGTCCTCGTGACAATCCCCTCCGTTACCGGAGTATTCGGCCACGGGTACACGTTTCTTGTCGTGCTCGGAGTCTGTCCGGTTCTGATCTATTCCGCCATTTCGGCACTCAGGGATAACTCGGAAAAGAATCTGCGGCGTGTTTCGACACTCCTCAAAGCGGGAATGCCGACAGGGATTATCGCGGTGCTTGCGGGATTCCATGGCTGGTGAGTCCACACATCTCCGATTCGCTGTGGTACAGCGGAACGAATGGATGTGCAAATGAAAGGGATCATTTCAGGGTTTAGGCTTTTTGTAGCTGACCGAAATCCCCGAGCCGCTCGAACGGACAATCGTCGTTTCCATGTCGGGAAGGCTTTTCACATAATCGAGGAATTCCTCCGTTCCCGTATAACGGTTGAGGACATTGTGCGCGGTGAAACACCCGCCGGCTTCGAGCTTCGGATAAACCGCTACAAAGTAGTTTTTATACCACTCCTTGTCCGCATCGGAAAAAACGAAATCGAACGGCCCCTCCAGTTTCGGTACGAGATCGTGGGCATCGGCAAGACGGGCGTCTATATAATCCGAAAGCCCAGCTTTCTTAAAATTCTCGAGCGCTTTTTTGTGACGGGACTCGTCGATTTCGATGGTTGTGAGCTTTCCGCCGGTTTTGCTCAGCGCCCAGGATATCCATATTCCCGAATGCCCCGTCGATGTGCCGATTTCGAGGGCTTTTGTGTATTTATGCTCGATTATGATATCGTACAGCACTTTGCCATCCGACTCGGGGACGTTCATATCCCTCCATTTCGTCCGTTCGGCGGCGAGAAACTGCTGCACTTTCTCATCGATACTCCGTTCCTTTTCAGGCGTCTGCGACCACAGGGCCGAAGCGGTGAATGCCGCCAGTGCAACAACCATGCAAACGAGAAATACCCGATTGATATACATCCTGATTCTCCCTGAAAAAAACAGTCTTTGTCCGTTCGCCCGTCGGGCGTTTTATCAATCTGAAAATACGTTTCATGTCATGAGTTATACCAAATCCTATTTGTATTCTAATAGATGATATCATTGATATGTAAAAAATATCGATCATTATAGATTTTTTTGTATGTAACAGGGTTTATTAATTGAAACAAGAAATTTAATCATATATTAAATTTGCGACTCCGGTATCCATTAAAGGGATTCTGTTTATTATTAGTTGGTAAACTACTTAATAATGGTGAAGTTTCTGGTTCCGACGATTTGAGTATCAACCAGTAATTTCAATGTATATTTCCCTGGCTCGATGATGTATGAATTATCGATAATCAGCTTATAGGCTCCCTTCTGCATGCGTTTATCTATCATTGTAGACACCACCTTGTCCGCGTTGTTACACAAATCGATCCGGGTACGCGCGGCAGCCGGAAGATGGAAGTAAAATTGAAGAGTAACTGAAGATGGACTCGGATACATGATGCTCACAAACCTTGGGCCACATTTGTGTTCTTCGCCGGGTATCGGACGTATTTCGGTCACATCAAATGGCACGATGGTTATGCTCAGAGGCATATCGACCGGTTTTTTCTCCATATGAGAACATGAGAAACATGCAAGCACCACGACAGATGCAATTGCCGCGGATTTCAGATTAATAGCAGTTTCTTTCATGCCTTTATATCCTTCAGTCTTTCTTACTTTTTCCACGAGCTTTTTCGCATCTTTACCGTACTTGCGTATCATTTATATCCGCCGTACCTGATACAGAGTTCGATAAACTTTTCCACACGTTCGGGAGACACATCGGCCTGAATGATATGGGCCGGGGAAATCATGTATCCGCGGTTTTTGCCGAGAATCCTGATTTTTTCTATGATGTCGGCTTCGAGTTCCTCGTCCGTTCCCTTTGGCAGGAGGTCCTGCTGGTCGATTGCGCCCCAGAAGATGAACGCATCGCCGAACCTGTCCTTGAGTTCTTTCGGCCCGTGACCCGGAACTCCCGGCTGTACGGGATTGAACACCTCGAATCCCGTTTCGCGGATATCGCCGAGAAGCTTGCTGACAGCGCCGTCACAGTGAAGAATGGGAACGATGCCGGGATTTATTTTTTTGAATGCCCCATTCATTCGCGTGTAATGGTTTTTCAGAAGGTCTCTGAACATCTGCGGCGACATGAGGAGGTCGGTCTGGCTCCCGAAATCGTCACCTGACCAGATCGCGTCGACTCCGAGCTCGACGAGGTGTGTACCCACCTCGGTCTGGAAATCCGCGCAGGCGCTGAACAGCGGTTCGAGGTACTCTGCTCCGAGCGCCATGTCGAGGAGGAGCTTTTCGAAGCCGACAAGCTGGTGGGCAAGGCTGAAGATGGTCACCTCGATATCGCCGATGATGAAGTAATCGTCCCCGTATTTCCGCACGAGGTCTTCCGCATCGTCATACCGTCCCGCCGCATGGGGATCGGGGAAGGTATATGCCTTCACATCTGATGCTGTCTGCACATGGGCAAGCGGATATTCCGCAACCTCGACATAGATGTCTCCCTGCCGCATACGCATGCCGTATTCGTTGAGCCAGGTGCCGTCGCTGTTTTTCTTCGCCATGAAATCGCGGGCGGTACCTGCGCCGGTGACGACCACATCGCACCCCATGGCTGTGCGCACCTCGTTTCCGCTGATACGGTAGGTCACATCCTCGTAGAGGTTGTCCGTATACCGGGCGGGTATGCCGAGTTTTTTACCGAAATGATCGAGCAGCGAACGGCAGAGCTCGAACTGGACGGGGACACGGTCGGGAAAACCGTCTATTTTCCTGAATGCTTTGAGGACACGTTCACGCGGTTTCATAGGGGCACCATCCTCTCGTTATGATGTAATTCTGCAGTATGGTATAATAATATCTGGTCATTCATAAGCTCATAATCATTCATCCATTGTACGAGTATTGTCATTCCCAAGAGCGAAGTGAATTGGGAATCCAGTATTACGATCGTTCCGGCAAGAGCAATAGATGATGGATTCCCGTTTTCACGGGAATGACATTTTAACGTATAAAACATCTCATTCGTAAATTTATGCCCTGGTTGAAAAACCAGAAAATGATATTTATCCCACAACTCCTGTAAAACTGTAAAAACCTTCCTGAATAATCAACAGATATTACCGTAAAAATAAAAGTTTCAGCGAAACGATGATGAGCAGCACCCCGACAACACGGCTGAACCACCGTTCGGAGAGGGCGATGAATATCCGGTTTCCGAGAACGATGCCGAGAACCACCCCGGGAAGAGAATACAGGGCGTAAACGGCAAGCTTCACATTGAGAAGCCCCGATGCGCCATAGGTTATGACCCGCGCGATGGTGGCGAGGAAAAAAACCACGATGAGGGCGCGACGGAAAGCGTGTTTCGCAAACCGTCTCCCGAGCCAGTAGACGATGGGCGGTCCCCCCACGGCGAATAGACCTCCACACAGCCCGGAAAACGCGGATACCGCCAGATCGCTGCCGCTGCACTGTGACGGGAGTTCCTGTTCAAGGCATGATTCTCCATCGGCGCCGCGGCCGAGGATAAACCAGAATCCGAGCACGGCGATTACCACACCGAGCAGGATATCGAACCGTCGCACAGGTATCGCTTTGAGAATGAGAGCGCCGGCAACGGACCCGATTATCATGGCGACCGCAAGCGGAATCCAGTATGATCGGTTGTCTTTCACCGGATCGCGTATATACAGTATCGTTCCGCCAGCCGTATCGATCAGGGCGGTAAGGATTACCGCCTCGTATGTGCCGATCAGAAGCGAGCCGATCGAAACGATGATAATGGCTGTCCCGAAACCGGTCGTTGCTTTAACGACATATGCCAGGAACGAAACGAGCACGAGGGCGATTACGATAGAGAAGAACAGGTATACCTCGCAGGAGTTTATCTGTGACAGTCATCTCATAAACGATAGTTCTGTTTCAATATAGGGAAAAACATGCTGTCGGGCAACTCAGTGAGTTACATCTGTTTTTTTCCGGAATAATTTATCGGAGGGATTAAGTATACAGGGACTGCGGGCAGATTGAAATTTTCAATAAAAAACCCGGAACAGGGGATATTGTTAAATTCCCTGTTCCGGGTTTTCAAGCTCATCAACGGAAACTCTTACCACCTTGACTGCACGATCATGTCAGGATGGCGTGTATATGATAATCAGCCCAGGAGGCCCATGGCATTTTTTACATTATTGTTCGGATTGTTCTGATTGCGGGTAATTGTCTGGTTCTGTTCGGTATACTGCTGAATCGCCTCCATCTGTCTGCGTTCGGTATTGTCCGGTTGTTTGTTTGTAAGGTTCTGTATATCACGCTCGATGCCGTTGAGTTCGCGGACGACAGTTGTGGTGCGCTCACGGCCTGTTTCGACGGGATTCTGCTGTTGCAGAGTGGTCAGCTCCTGCTGGAGGTTCTGCTTCCTGTCATTGAGTTTTTTGAGTCTTTCCACCATGGGAGACCGTGTGTAGGTATCGGTATTCGTACCCGTATTTGCCTGGTTCTGCGGTGTGTTCTGGGCAGTCTGCCGAGCCTGTCGCATATCTGTCTGCGCGGTATTGTTCGTGACAGTGTTATTCTGGTTCTGCACATTCGGAATATTCATATAGCCACCTCTGACAGTTGAGGGTTCATAGCATTTGCAATCAATAATATATCGAAAATGCTAATAATGCGCAATAATTTTCTTGTGCAGTCACTCTATTTCGCTTTCAAATCCGTAAGATTGAAAAATTTCTCCGCTCACTATGCTCTGCGCCGCGTCACAGCGGGAAGACTCGAAGGCGAACACCGGAAAAATGGGGAATGCCCGAAACATCGTATGCTACAATGATGTATCAGTTTTTTTGATTCGGCTTGTCGCGCTCCTCTTTTTTGATTTCTTCCCAGAGCTTGTCCATCTCCTCAAGGGATGCCTCGCCGAGTTTCAGTCCCCGTTTAGGGAGCTCGCGCTCGATATACCGGAAGCGCCGCTGGAACTTGTCGATGGTTTTTCTGAGCGCATCTTCCGGGCAGAGGCTCACGAAACGCGCAAGATTCGCGATGGCAAACAGGAGGTCGCCCAGCTCTTCCTCGATAGCTTCCCTGTTCTGTGCCTGGCTTGCCTCCTTGAGCTCTCTGAGCTCCTCGTCGACTTTCATCATGACCTCTTCGGTTCGCGCCCAGTCGAATCCAACCCGTGATACTTTCTCCTGTATGCGCCGTGCTTTGATGAGCGCCGGAAGGTCTTTCGGAAGGCCATCGAGCACCGAGCCATCGGCTTTTTTCTCACGTTTCTCGCGGCGTTTGATCTCCTCCCAGTTCTTTATGACCTGTTCCGACCCGTCAACACATGTATCGCCGTATACATGAGGATGACGGCGCTTGAGTTTTTCGATGATGCCCCTGACAACATCCTCTATGGTGAACCGTCCCCCACGGGCGGCTATCTCCGCGTGAAAGACAACCTGGAGGAGCACATCGCCGAGCTCTTCGGTAAGACGCTCGTCCGAGCCCGAATCTATGGCTTCGAGCGCCTCGTACGTTTCCTCGACAAGGTACGGCTTGAGGCTTTCGTGTGTCTGCTCGCGATCCCATGGACAGCCGTCCGGATCGTGAAGCCGTTTCATGACCGCTATCAGTTCGTCGAATGATGACATGATTTCTCCTGAAAAAACGTTATGGTGGAAAGCACGTATAATGTACGAAAGGAATCCGATGGGGTCAACAGGAGGTTAATCGCTTAGGGAAGCTTCCCTTTTTTTACAACATCGTTATAAGGAATACCCTGAGAGTACAGTATCATGTAGTCAGGGGGCTTTGAACCACGATTCCCATGATTGACAGGGATTGCCCGGATTAAAAATCATGGAAATCCCGGCTTCATCGTGGCCGTCCCGGTCCAAGGTTTTTTTTGCAGTGCGGCCATTTCAGCTCTATGATGTTTTCAGGGATGGGCACTCCACCTCTGGCCGCCGATTATGAATGATCCGGGTCAGCTGATTCTTTCAGCATATTCCAAAAACCGCGAGGGTCGGTGATGACTATAGTGCAGTATTCGGTCAGGGAAAGAATATCCTGATCGCCGGAAACAAGCACATCGGCTTTCGCTGCGCAGGCGGAAGCCAGCGCTTTCAAATCATCCGGATCGCGTATGGATATATCGGGTAAATGTTCAGGTGTCGGTTCGATGTGAAATCTGCGGAGAAAAAGAATAATGGAAACGACTGTTTTTTTTGGAATTCCGAACCGGCTTTCAAGCACGCGTTCGAGTTCGTCCAGCACACACGTTCCGGTAACAAGCTCGTGTTCGGCAAGAACCGTGCGCAGAACATCCGCACACAGTCCGCGTGTTGCAAAAGCGCTCACCAGTACATTCGTATCGAGAAAGACTTTCACGACACATCCCGGAACACGTCTTCATCGGTAAGATACCCGCGCGCCTCAGCGAAAGGCATGGTTTCTTTTCTCAGTTGATCGAACATAAGGATGGAGAGCTGCCGTCTCAACGCATCCCTGACCACGTCGCTCCGTGTCCGGCCATCTCGCCTGCTCACTAAAGAGAGAATGCGATCGAGGTCTTCATCAAGCCGTATGGTA
This sequence comes from bacterium, assembly GCA_021372535.1. Classification (NCBI taxonomy): domain Bacteria; species bacterium. The sequence continues at coordinate 111,559 of JAJFUH010000029.1, read as the reverse complement.
ATACTCGTTTTCATGTAAGACAATGTAATACAAATGTGAAGAACTGGCAAGAGAAAAAAAGAACACTGCTTATAAGCGTGGTGTAAACATCATATAGTTGAATTCAAACTGTCAGGGGGCTTTGAACCACGATTACCACGATTACCACGATTACCATGATTGACAGGGATTACCCGGATTAAAAAATCATGGTAATCCTTTTGTAATCGTGATCATCCCGGTTCAAGTTTTTATTTCATGCACCATGTCGCAGTATCGCCGCACCTGCTCCACGCTCGTCTCCGGTGTGACCGGGCTTCCGATGCTCATGATGAAACGGCTCCCGTTGCGGCGACCCGCGCTGATCTGACGGCGAATTTCAGCGCGGAGATTGTCTTCGGAGGCGTTCGGGAGCAGGTTGATGGCATCGAGATTCCCGAGCACGGCGCATCGTCCGCGGACACGGTCGATCACATTCCCGATGTCGATCTCGAATCCCTTCTTGCCCTCCTCGAAGGACAGGGCATCGGCGCCGGAATCGAGCAGGTATTCCCACTTTCCGGCCGGATTGCCGCAGAAATAGTAGATGCTTCTCATGCCGAGCGAGCGGATTTCCTCGGTAAGCCTTCGCACGAACGGGAGATTGAGCGCCCTGAATGCGGCGGGGCTGATCATGTCGGTCAGGCATTCCTCGATGAAAATTCCCGCGGCGCCGAGCACAGATGCTTCGTGGACTGCGCGGATGCTCAGCTCGAGATAACGGCTTCCGGCGTACCTGATAAGCTCGGGATGTTCGGCGATCATGACCATCATGTCCTCGAATCCCCAGAGGTGATAACAGCGCCAGAGAGGGGAATCGACCCTGCGATAGGGGTACACGGCGCCGTCGAATTCACCGAGAAACCGTCCCGCCAGGTCCTTCCTGCCGTTCGCGACAATGTCGCCGACATTGTAATCTTCTTCGATGGGGATGAGCCGGTCGATTTCCTCGGGAGTCTGCGCGGGCGTTTCGGGACGGACCGATTCGATGCCGCCGGAAACCGACCAGCCGCTTACACGGGGTTCATGGAGCAGTTCCCTGTTCCCGGTCCGGCTGTCGGACAGGAAAACACCTTCCGGCGTAACACTCACTGAAATGTGTTTACGGTCCTCACGGCTGTAGAACGTCGGAAGCATGTACCAGTCGAGGCCCGTTCGCCCGATGACATCACGGAGCCAGGCCATATGGTGTTCCATGTCCGGCGAATGCTGGTACCACCAGGGTTTATCAGTGATTGCGCTCCAGTGGTCGCGGACAAAAATGGACTCGTAACAGATGACCGCCGGTATTTCGGGAGTTCCCTCCGGCGAAAACGCAGCCTCGATTTTATCCCATGCTTTCATAAATAATATGACCCTCAAATGGCGAATGCTGCTTCCTGCTGTTTTTACGATTGCGTCATGTCGTTATATGGTTATTCGCCGGGCGTGATCCTCGCTTGTTCGGGGAGCCCGGAACACCGCGGGCTTGTCGCGTTGAACACGATGAGACGATCCCAGACAACGGGCATGGTTTCACGGATGCTCCTGCGTACCTCAGGTGAGAGATTTTCCCTGCTCATGGGAACTCGTTTCACATATTCGACATCGAGCCTGCCCGGTGTGCGGCCGTACTTCCATGCATAGTCGAATCCCCCGGATTCGGTAAGCTGAACACCATCGAGCGACCGGTTCGGCACCGAGATATAGAATTCGTCCGCGGGAATTGCGACACTGTCGCCGTTCATGAGCAGAAGGCCGGATGCGGCAAGCGCCTCGTATAACTGCGAGGCGGTCAGCTGAGAGGGATCGATGAAGCTGATATGTCCGGCAATGAGCTTTCCGTACGGTTGGGTGCCGTCCGGCGTACGGTAAGCGCGGAGACGGTCGAACGATGCTTCGATGGCCTTTACCCGGAACGGAAAATGGGTACAGCCGAGGATTACGGTGGTTATGGGTTCGGTTGCCCCGCTTCGTCGGTAGTTTTCCACGAGCGATGTCGTATCGTAGCGTATGTAGTTTTCTATCGAATTGATCTGCCATGCGGCAGGATCGCCCGTGTCGCCAGTGATTCCGGTCATATCGAAGCCGTACCGCCCGATAATCGTCGTATCGATGGGCGCCGCCGGATTTCCCACAGCCGGGCCCCTGTATTCGCTCCGAGGCTGTTTGCTCCCGGGAACGATGAACGATGGATCCCCCTCGATTGCCCCGGCGAGACCGAGACTGCCCTGCTGAATGACCCCGGGGGGCTTCAATCCCTGACCGGCTGATGATTTTTCCACGGCGCGGACATATCCCTCGCTCTGGCAGGTGCCGACAGTCGCCATGACCGCCACCGCGCCGGGCGATTGCCGGTCTTTGATAGTCTCTACAGCGCCGCGGGCTCCGGCTTCGACGACTCCGACAAGGTAGACAGGCAGGTTCCACGAGGCAAGCGCGGCCCGGACATCCTCGAGACCGTAAGCAGTGGCGGTATTGCAGGCGATGACAATCGCCTTGACCGGCTGCTTGTCATGTTTCGGGGCTGATGCCTCGCCGGAGGGCCAGTACCGCTGACCGAGGAGAAACACCGCATCCTTGATGATCAGTTCTTTCAGGAAATCCACCCTGTTCTCCGAGGGATAATTGCCATAGGGCATGTTTGCCTGGTCGCCTAGGTAGACGAACCGCTCGGATTCGAAGTCGGGACGGCCGTCCGCACCGGCCTGGTGGGTCGTGTTGTTGAACCGGTCGAGTTTCAGAATTTCCGAAAGCACAGTCAGGCCGCCGATACCGGAATCGAATACCCCGATGGGCAGGTCTTTTGTATCGCCCTGACGGTAGCGGTCGAAGGCGACAGCGAACATGTCGGATTTTCCCTGCTGTACCACATCCGCGAGCGACGCCGGAGAGGATGGCGTCACAACAGGTTTCTGCTCCTTCCCGCATCCGAATAGATACAAACAGATGAGGACTGCGGCTGTTATCATGAAAACGTACGTTTTTTTCATGTCTTATTTCCTTCGGAATTGTACCGATGAATACCGGTGAATACACATGGTTGTAACGATGGTGTATCAAATATAACCTTACACTGCGGCTTTGTCATGAAAAACCTTGAGAATGCCTTTCTCCGTATGTATAATTACATGAAGACTCTTGTATATTATCCGGCAGAGCCTTGAAATACCGTTTTTTTTGAGATGAATGTAATTGCCTGTATATTCGACAGATACATGTAATCACAAGGAGGATATAATGGGACAGCTCGATGGTAAAACAGCCATAATCACCGGCGGCGGCACAGGAATCGGACAGGCGATTGCCCGTCGTTTTCATGATGAGGGCGCCGCCGTCGTTCTCTGCGGCAGACGGAAGGACAAACTCACTGAAACCGCCGCTCTGCTCGGCGACAGCAGTCGCGTGTTCTGTATTGCTGCCGATATCACCGTGGAAGACGATATACGGCGTCTCTTTATGGAAACCGTGCAAAAAACCGGGAAAATCGACATCCTGGTCAACAATGCCGGAGTCATGCGGTTCGGGACGCTCGGTGAAACGCCGGTCGGGGAATGGGACCTCATGATGAAGACCAATGCATGGGGACCATGGCGGCTCATGGCCAATGTTCTGCCCTTCATGAAGAAGAACGGCGGCGGCTCCATCATCAACATCTCCTCGATTGCGGGTATAAAAGCGTATCCCGGAGTCGGAGTTTACTGCGCATCGAAAGCCGCTCTCCAGACACTGTCGCAGGTCGCCGCGATGGAGATGGCGGGGGACAACGTCCGTGTCAACTGCATACTCCCGGCGGTAGTCGAGGATACCGAGCTTTCGGAGCCCATTTTCGGCAGGGAGAATGTTCCCCCGTTCTGGGAGAAAATGCGCCCGCTCCATCCGCTGGGCCGTAACGGGAAACCGAAGGACATCGCCGATGCCGCGCTCTTTTTCGCCTCCGACCAGAGCGCATGGATTACCGGTGTTCTGCTCAATGTTGATGGCGGCCGTCACATGGCGACCAACCGTCCCGCCGGATGAGAGGAACTATCATAGCACGTGTTAATTAATCCAATCCGTTTACAGATTCCATAAAACAGAAATCACAAAAAGAATTGATTTTACAGTAAATCCCCCTTAAAAAGGGGGATGTCCGAAGGACAGGGGGATCAAATTTCTCAACAGGTTACGAAGATCCCCCCTGTAGTCCCCCCTTATCGAAGGGGGGACAGGAAACGTGCTAATATTCGTCCTCAGTGCCTGTATATCAGAATTCAAAGGAACAGTGAATGAACCGACGGCTGTTCATACGGAAATCAGCGCCGGGTGCGGTTTTAACCCTGAATGCTTTCCTTTCGGGGTGCTCGAAGGGAGCGGCGTACGACCTCGTGATACAGGGCGGGACAGTGTATGACGGTCTCGGCGGTCCCGGTATCGGGGCGGATGTCGCCGTTCTGGGCGACCGTATCGTGAAGATTGGCAGGAGCATTTCCGCAAAACGGGCACTTAAGGTCATCGACGCCCGCGGACTGGCGGTTGCGCCGGGATTCATCGATGTCCACACCCATACCGATATTCACCTGCTTGTCAATCCGCAGGCGGAGAGTAAAATCAGGCAGGGAGTAACCACCGAGATCGGCGGGAACTGCGGCGGGAGCGTCTTCCCCTGGTCGGATAAAGCCGCCGGGGAAAACAAGGCCGGTCTTTACAGCGAGTACGGTGTCGATGCCGACTGGAAGGATGTCCGGGGATTTTTCAGCCGCCTCGAAAAGACGGGCATGGCGCTCAATTACGCAACACTGCTCGGGCACGGCACCCTCCGCGATTTCGTTATGGGACCGTACGACCGTCCGCCCACAGCGGAGGAGCTCGAACATATGAAACAGCTCGTCCGCGAGCATATGGATGCGGGCGTTGTCGGGCTGTCAACCGGGCTCATCTATACGCCGGGGAGTTTCGCCGCGACCGATGAGCTTGTCGAGCTCTGCAGCGAAGTGGCACGGTACGGAGGTGTATATGCCACACACATGCGCGACGAGCGCGACAGGGTGCTCGAAGCCCTTCAGGAAGCCATAACCGTTTCGCACCGGTCGGGTGTCAGCCTCCAGGTGTCTCATCTCAAGGTCATGAATCCGGAAAACTGGCCGAAAATCGATGGCCTCCTTGATGCGGTCGACAGCGCCTCCAAACAGGGTATCCCCATCCTTGCCGACCGGTATCCGTACACGGCGTCCTCGACAGGTCTGGCGAGCTTCTTCCCGCTCTGGGTACGCGAGGGCACGACGGGGGATTTCCTCGGCCGCCTCCGCGACAGGTCGCTCGAAGCCAGGCTCACAGCGTACATAGAGGATGAAGGCAGAAAAGCGGGATCGTGGGACAACGTCATGATCAGCTCGGTTCAGAATAGTAAAAACGAAGGTCTCGTCGGCTCGACCATCCTTAAAGCAGCGCAGGAAGCCGGTAAAGAACCGTTCATCTTCATGCGCGACCTTCTCGTTGATGAAAACGGGCAGGTGAGCGTGGTCAAATACGTCATGAGCGAGGACAATCTCCGCCGTGTGCTCGCCCATCCGCTTGTCGTTACCGGTTCGGACGGCTATGCGATTGCGCCGTATGGCCCGCTGTCGAAGGGGAAACCGCACCCACGGTCGTACGGGACATTTCCCCGTGTGCTCGGCAGGTATGTCCGTGATGAGGGGGTTCTGACCCTCCCCGAAGCTGTCAGAAAGATGACATCGGTATCCGCCGCGAAATTCGGACTGACCGGGAGAGGCCGCATCGAGGAAGGCGCTTTCGCCGATATTGTCGTTTTCGACCCGGACACGGTCATCGACCTGGCGACATATACCGATCCGCATCAGTATCCCGGAGGCATCCCGTATGTGATCGTCAACGGACGGGAGGTTATCAGCGAGGGCGAGCATACCGGCGCGCTGCCCGGGAAAATATTGAGAAAAACGATGCCTTAAAACGGATAATTCATTCTCCCGGCCGGGCAGATACCTGCTCAGGAACGGAAACAGCAGCGGAGTATCGGAAAAAATATCACAAGTCCGGTGATATTTGTTGATAGTCAGGGAACCCTTTGTGTTTATGATCGTTTAATACATGATTGATTGTTTTTTAACCCTAAACCACGATGAGAAGACAGTGACCGGAAAGACCGTTCGACCGCAGGCCTTTTTATCGAGGCTGCGCCCGTATATTCAGGGCTTTTTTTTACTTTTTTTCCTCGCGATCTTTTTCAGGGTATCGTATCCGTATACCGACATCTACAGTAAAAATTTCTTTTTCAATCTCGATCCGCTCGTTACGCTTGTCATGGTTCTTTCGAGGAGCCCGCTCAAGCTCGCGCTCCTCATCTCGCTTATTACCGTTGTTGTGACCGTGCTTCTCGGGCGGGTGTTCTGCGGCTGGTTGTGCCCGATGGGGACGATATTCGACTTCTCGACGCGGCTCTTCCCGCGAAAAGATAAAAAGGAGAACATACCGTTTGGTAAAGGACGCTTCAAGAATATAAAATACTATCTTATTGTATTTCTTATTGTTGGCTCGGTGTTTGGTTTTACCGCTGTCCTCTTTTTCGATCCGCTCGTTTTTCTGTTCCGGGTCATGACTCTCAACGTTCATCCCTTCATCATGCTCGCTGTCAACGAAATCCTGAACCTGATCCGTCCGGTCGCGATGAAGATGGGCTTTTTCCAGCTTTCCATGCTGTCGCTGAAACAGCCCGCCTTCCGTCTGGGACTGACGAGCCTGTTCATGTTCCTCGCTGCGGTCGGTCTTGTCGCTGTTGAGCGCCGGTTCTGGTGCCGTAACCTCTGCCCGCTCGGCGCGCTGCTTTCGCTCCTGTCGCGGTTTCCTCTGTGGGGACGGCGTGTCAGCGATACATGCATCAACTGCTCGAAATGCGCCCAGGCCTGCCCGATGAACGCCATCGGCGAGGATTACAAGGGCACCTCATCCCGCGAGTGCATCCAGTGCGAGCGCTGCGAGTCGGTGTGCCCGGTCGGAGCCATAACCTTCGGTGGAGCGGGCCGCGAACAGCGGTTCGAGTTCAATCCGTCACGGCGCAGGCTCATGGCTGCGGGCACGGGCGGAATTATCGCCAGCCTTGCGGCAGGAACGACGATGACGATGACGCGGACAATCGATGATAAACTTCTGCGGCCCCCTGGTGCGCTTATCGAGCGTGATTTCCTCGATGCCTGCCTGCGGTGCGGTGAGTGCATGAAGGTCTGCCCGACCCATGGCCTTCAGCCGTCCCTGCTTCAGGGCGGTTTCGAGGGGCTGTTTACTCCCGCCCTCACTCCGCGTGTAGGCGCCTGCGAAGAACGGTGCAATCTCTGCGGGCAGGTCTGCCCGACCGGGGCGATCCGTCCGCTGCCTCTCGATGAAAAGCAGTACGCCGTCATCGGCAATGCCGTCATCGACCGTCAGCGCTGCATCGCCTGGGAACAGGGGAAGATATGCCTCATCTGCGACGAGGTGTGCCCGTATGATGCGGTCGAATTCCATATGGTTACCGATGAGAAAGGAACCCTTCAGCGGCCGTATGTAATCGAGGACAAGTGTGTCGGGTGCGGCCAGTGCGAATTCGGGTGTCCGGTGAACGGCCCGGCGGCGATACATGTAACACCGATCAACGAGGTACGTAAAAACGAGGGCTCGTATATAACCGACCGTGTCAGGCAGCTTCGCGAGGAGCACAAAAAGGACGACCAGAAGGAGTTTTTCGGCAAAACACAGGAAGAAAGCTCCGGCGCGGGTGAACCTCAACCACAGCCGTGGGAGCAGCCCGGACAGAAAGAGGGCGATCTCCCGCCGGGATTTGTGGAGTGACCGTAAAAATCAAGGGTACAGGGCATATGCAACGTTTATATAGTGATTCGTGGAAATAGAACGGAGTGTTCATTCCGACCGGAATGAGACACCATATTAAATACAGGCGAAAGAGGTGAAATCATGATATCGAGACGTGGTTTTCTTAAAACAGGCGCCGTTGTAACAGCAGTGAGCGGGCCGTATTTCACCGGCAGGGTATACGCCCAGGGCGCCGCAGATATCGGTGTCGCAGTGGGAACCGATATCCCGGCTGCGGTGAAAGCCGCCGTTGCCGCTGTCGGCGGTATGGGTGCATTCGTCAAAAAGGGCCAGCGGGTGGCAATCAAGCCCAATCTATCGTTTGCATCGCCGGTCGAGCGCGCGGCGACAACGAATCCCGAAGTGATACGTGCGGTCATGAACCTGTGCTTCGAAGCGGGGGCAAAACAGGTGCTCGTTGTCGATCATCCGCTTCAGGATGCCGCCATTATCGGCGACAAGGCGCCTGTCGCGGCGGTGGTCAAGGAGACTAAGAACGCGGTGCTCATGCTCCCCGGAAGCGAAGACCTCTATAAGGAGACGCCCATTCCCGACGGTAAAGTCATGAAGAGTACGAAGGTCGCCAGAATTATCGACGAGGTCGATGTGCTCATCAATCTCCCCGTGGCAAAATCGCACAGCGCCTCGTTTGTCAGCCTCGGGATCAAGGGAAACCTGGGGCTTGTCTGGGATCGCATCGCCTATCACAACTCGGCCGATTTCAACCAGTCGCTCGCCGATCTGGCAACCATCATCAAGGCCGATCTCACCATAGTGGACGCTATCAGGGCGCTGACAACCCGCGGCCCGCAGGGGCCTGGCAAGGTGGCCGAGCTCAACACTATCGTCGCCGGGAAAGACCCCGTGGCGACCGATGCGTACGCGGTGCAGCTCACTCCCTGGAACAACAGGGAAGCGAAAGGGAAGAACATTCAGCACTTGGTCTACTCATCGCAGATGGGGCTCGGTCAGCTCGATCCCGAGACGCTGAACGTTGTCAAAAAGACGCTGTAGACCAGTAGTGTCCGGATAAATTTTAAAAAGCCCCCTTTCTGTAACTTCGTGACATCCTTCCCCCTCAAGGGGGCAGGACATAACTGCAAGCTCCACACTATGGTGCCCCCTCCGGAGGAAACAGGCGCGTCAGCGCCGAAGGGGGCTGTTGTAAATAATAAGAGATATTACATCAAGCATTGTGTAGATTCATTGAAAACCATAGCGTTTTCAATACATTATACAGATTGAAATGAAGTTTAACCGGACACTATTGACGGTAGATATAAATATTTGAGGGATTGTGCATCTTTTCCGCGCAAACGGTGTATAAAATATAGCGGCTCTGTCAGTACTGGTTACTATTGAGCGGGCGCTTGAAATTGACACTTTTTAACCGCCCTTCTGTCGAATATCCACGTATTATAGATCAAAAATAAATCAATTATTAAACATGAAAGGAGTTCTTACGTATGAACATCAATTCAAACCGAAGGACTTTTTTAAAGAGCAGTGCCGTCGCCGGCGCGTCGATCGCGACATGGGGATTGAGCACACGGCGGATTTTCGCGGCGGAATCATCGGATGCCAAGGGCGTTGTATACCGTAAATTAGGCTCCACCGGGATCAAGGTTTCGGAGCTTGGATTCGGGGCGATGAACACAAGGGACGCCGAACTGATCCATGCCGCAATCGATGCGGGAATCAATTATCTTGATACCGCCCACGGGTACATGAAGGGTGTCAACGAGGAAATTGTCGGCACGGTCATGAAAACGAAGCGCGACAAGGTTGTCCTTGTAACCAAGGTGCATTGCGCCGGCAGGACCGCACAGCAGGTTCGCGACATGATGGAACTGTCGCTCAAACGTCTCCAGACCGATCATGTGGACATCATGTTCATGCATATGCCCGATGAGCGCGAAGAAGTGCTGAACGCCGAATGGATAAAGGCTTTCGAAAAGGCAAAAAAAGACGGCCTGTGCAGGTATGTCGGTGTTTCTATCCACAAGAATCATGAAAAACTGCTTGCCGCCGCTGTCGAAAGCAAGTTCTGGGAGCACATGCTCGTTGCCTACAACTACAAGTCGGGCGATGATGTGACCGCCGCGATCGAGCGCACCCGGAAAGCCGGTCTCGGCATTATCGGCATGAAGACGCAGCTCAAGGGAAGCGGATATCCCGATCACAAGATGGGCGATATCACCATAAACCAGGCCGCTCTCAAGTGGGTGCTCCAGAACCCGTATGTGGATACGACTATCCCGGGCATGACCACGTTCGATCAGCTTCAGGAGAATCTTCCGGTCATGGGTATGAAGATGAGCTTCCATGAGAACCGAACGCTGCAACGTTACAGCGAGCGCATAGAAGGCAGCTACTGCCATAGTGTTGCCGGCTGCACCGGCTGTTCCGGCCAGTGTCCGAAAGGGATGGAAATCTGCGATCTCAACCGCTGCCTCGGTTATGCGTACGGGTACGGGGATATGGGTCTTGCCCGCGAAAACTACGACCGTCTGCCTGCAACGTCACGGGTGGAAGTCTGCGGCGATTGCGATGAGTGCCTCGTACGGTGTGTCAACGGTCTCAACCTGACCGATTCGGTCCGCAGAGCGCGGGAACTTTTCGCCTGAAACACGGATACTGAACAGGGGTATTCCATAAAACGCGGATGAACGCTGACGGGGGCTGATGCCGATACCGGATAGTGTATCGGCGTGTCATACCAATTTGCATTCAAATATTTGCTTTTTAACCAGAAATGATTTACAAAGTACGATTTATGATTTACGATTTATAAAAGCCTGTCAAACCAGATTCGTAAATCAAAAATCTAAAATCGTAAATGCTTTTGTCCTTTTTGAACGCAACTTGGTATCGTTACCCCTCCGGTGTATATCCGCGTTTCTGTAACTGACAACCAGGTTTTCGAGGACGGTAGAGTGAATACAAAACGCAGGGATTTTCTGAAACAGGCGGCGCTCGGAGGCGCTGCAGCAGGTATCGGATTTACCGCCGGGGGACGTTCGGGTTTTGACGCTTATGCCGCCGAGCCCCCGTCATTCAGCCGTATCTTTTACCGCGATCTCGGATCAACAGGGCACCGTGCCACCGAAATAGGATTCGGCGTGCTCCATATCGGCGACGGGGAACTCATCAACGCCGCCATCGATTCCGGAATAAATTATTTCGATACCGCCCATGGGTACATGAACGGTGTGTGCGAGGAAACGCTCGGCAAGGTCATGAAAACGAGGCGGAACGAAATTTTTCTCACGACGAAAGTCGGCTCCGCACCGCCGGACAGAATGAAGGACATGATCGATACCTCGCTCAAACGCCTTCAGACAGACCATGTCGATCTCCTCATGCTCCATGGCGCGGGAAGCAGGAAAGAGGCATTCGACAACGATATCATGAGCGTGTTCGACGATGCCCGCAGGAGCGGAAAAACCCGTTTTATAGGAGTTTCCACACACAATCAGGTCGAAGTGCTCAATGCGGCGGTCGAAGGCAGGTTCTGGGAGGCTGTGCTTCTTCCCTACAACTACTTTTCGCCCCCCGAAGTGACCGAAGCCATCGAAAAAACCCGTAAGGCGGGAATTGCCATCATCGCCATGAAAGCGCTCATCACGGTCGAGCGTCCCCGAAAGCCGTTTCCCGATATCCGCACCGACAAAACGGGCTCGACAACCAACCAGCAGGCGCTCCTGAAATGGGTGCTTCAGAATCCCTGGGTCGATACGGTCATCCCGGGAATTTCATCGTTCGAGCACCTTCAGGATGACATTGCTGTCATGGGAATGCGTCTAACCGAGGATGATCACCGTCTGCTGAAACGTTACAGCATGGACGCCGGGAAACGGTACTGCAGGGGTATCGCAGGCTGTACCGGCTGCGTCGACACATGTCCGAAGGGCGTCTGCATGAGCGACCTCAACCGGTGCGTCAATTATGCATATGGCTACGGGAGCGCTGAGATGGCTCATGAAAACTATCGCAGACTGCCCCGGTCCTCACGAATCGAGCGGTGCGGTGAGTGCGACGAATGCGCCATCCGGTGCGTAAACGGCCTCGATCTCAACGAGACGGTACGCCGGGCGCGGGCTCTGTTTGCATGACCGGCGCGGTGTCCGGCTAATCAGCACCGGAAATGTTTTTTTGTACCGATTTTATAACCATGTTGCGATACCGTTTTGTATATTAATACCAGTGCGTATCTATTGAGTTATACCAATTAAGTATTAAAACGTAAGAATGACCCCTCTCGGTTTTGCCGTATCCTTCCTGTTAGGAGGGGAATTATGGGGGGCTTCAGTATGTGTATACTTTATAGCATGAAAGTGAGTCAGTGTCGCACAATTTCATGACAGAGCCGGATTTCGACAAATCGCTTTGAAAGACTATAAAAAAAAACACTTGTTAACCACTGTTTTTATGTTCGGGAGGCTTCAATGGAAACATCAAATCGCCGGGAATTCATACGTAAAGCCGCTGTCGGCGGGATAACGTTAAGCGCGGGACTCGCCGCTTCCGGGCTTTCCCCCCGGAGAATTTATGCCGAGAACGCATCACCGTTTCACCGTGTTGTCTACCGTGAGCTCGGCTCGACGGGCTGCAAGGTCAGCGAGGTCGGTTTCGGCGCCATGAACATGCGCGATCCCGAACTGGTTCAGGCCGCGCTCGACAATGGCATCAATTATTTTGACACCGCCTGGGGATACATGAACGGCGTCAACGAACAGATAGTGGGACAGGTGCTCAAACCGGTCCGCGACAAGGTTTTCATCACCACCAAGGTATATCCCCAGGGCCCGGACGATCTCAAGAGCATGGAAGCGCGCATGGAGACATCGCTGAAACGGCTTCAAACCGACCATGTCGACCTTATGCTTTTCCATTCGGTAAGCGGCCGTGGCGATGTTCTTCATGGAGAGGCGATGAAGATATTCGAAAATGCCCGCAAAAAAGGAATCACCCGTTTTATCGGCGTTTCCACCCATGAAAACCAGGCGGAAGTGCTCGATGCCGCGGTCGAGAGCAAATTATGGGAAGCGGTGCTTGTCGGATATAACTACATGTCGCCGCCCGCGGTGAAAGCATCGATAGAAAAAACCCGTAAAGCGGGAATAGGCATCATCGGCATGAAAAACCTTCTCAATCCCCTCGATCTCAGAACATGGAACTGGGAAACCATCAAGGATATCCGTACGGACAAAAATTCGCCGGTCACGCCGACACAGGCGCTCCTCAAGTGGGTGCTCAACGATCCCTATGTGGACACCATCGTTCCGGGAGTGACCTCGTTCGAACAGCTCGCCGAGGATGTCGCGCTCATGGGCATGAAGATGAGTTTCGACGACGAGCGGTCCAATACCCGTTTCGGTGAATATATCAGGAATCATTACTGCCGCGGCGTGGCGGGCTGCACCGGCTGCCAGGAACAGTGCCCGATGGGTGTGCATGTCAACGACCTCAACCGCTGTCTCGGATATGCGTACGGGTACGGCGATATACGGCTGGCGAAAGAACGTTACAGCGAATTGCCGCCGACCTCGCGGGTGGACATGTGCAGCGACTGCACTGAGTGCCAGGTGAAATGTGTGAACGGCCTCGACCTCACCAGCACCATTAACCGTGCAAAGGAGTTGTTCGCATGAAATTTACGCGATTGATGAACCATATGAAATGCCGGTCGATTTTGGCGATACTGGCCGTAACTTTCGGCATAGTCTCGCTCGCAGGCGCGGAGGAAGCGTTATTCCTCAAAGGCACCTTCACCGGCGGATTCAAGCTCAAGGACACCGTGGCGTTCTACAATCCCGGCAACCTGTACGAGTACATCGACGGCCAGGCGGTGTTCTACCTGAGCTACGGCTTCAAGCGGCTCGAACACGCCTATTACACGAAGGATACCATGGAGTACACCGTCGACGTGTACGAGCTCGCAAGCAGGCTGTCCGCTTTCGGCTCCTACCGTCAGCAGCGGGATGCGGATGCCGAGTTGTTCAAGGTCGGCTGCGAAGGTTCCGCCATCAGCTACCTCACCGTCTTCTACAAAGACCGCTACTACGTGGAGATCATCCCCACATCGTCCGAGAGCGAGAAGGCCGATGTGATGAAAGAGCTTGCCCTGCAGGTGGCAGCGGTCATACCCGGTGAAACCGACATTCCGCCGGAAGTAGGTCTTTTCCCGAAAGAGAATCTCGTTGCCATGTCGGAGCGGTATGTGGACGAGAACCTGCTCAGCTACACGGTCATGGGACGCGGACTGACCGCCGTGTACGACCAGGGAAGCGAAGGCGAATTGAGGGTTTTCCTCGCCCTTCCCGCCGATAACGCGGCAGCGAAGAACGTGTACGACGGGTTCCTCGATAAAATCAAGAGCTCATCGCTGTCGAAGCTCGAAAATGTCGAGGGAGTCAAGGGCGAAACGCCTTATCGCGGCACGGCTATTATGTATCTCAGAGACCGTTTCGTGTTCGGCTGCCTCGGAGTCAAAAACGAGCAGTTCGCGATAAAGGTGCTCGGCGGGCTATATGGCAACCTGAAAAAAACGTACCGAATCGAATAATACCGTTGAAAACGGTAACTCGATATGGGGGATTGCTTCTGTTGGCGATCCCCCATTTTTTTCAGATTACTTTTTAGATGATACTTTCCTTTGCGCGCCCAAAGGAAAGTATCCATCCCCGATTAATAATTCGGGGACAAAGGGCGCCTCGTGAAAAGCCTGTTTCCTCATTCGTATCGCGTTTTTCGGGAAGCGCAAAACTCACACATCTTCGATGTGCTCAAACAGTTGCGCTTCTGTTTCCGAAAACCGCTCGCTCATTCGGGGCTTTTCAACGGGTTTATAGATTCTCTGGTTGTTAGCAGTGGTTTTGGACTGAGTTATAAAGTTTTACCTTGTTTATCCGCAGCCGTAAGAAAAATTTATTTGACTGCAAACTGATACGAAATCTTTGCGAGAAGCTGTCTGTCCGTCGTCATGAAATCGTCAAGGCTGTCGTCCCGCGTCTCCTTGTACGAGAGATAGAAGACGCTTCCCGGCCTGAACTCGTACCGTATCATGGTGTTGACCAGTGAGAGCCTGTCGGATGAATCGCTCTGCACAAAAACCCGCCAGTAAAAATCCGGAGTAAACAGGTAATTGAGACCGATTCGGGTAATGTTGTTTACTGTCGCGCCCTCTGAGGAATCGAAAGGATCGCTCCGGAGCCGTGAAAAGTTGCCGGTCAGGGTCATATGGCCGGACGGTTTGAAAATAACTCCCGCATCCGTGTATCGTATGGAACTCCCGAAATTGTCCCCCGTCCTGTACGAGGCTTCTCCCCGGAACCGTGGATAAGGACCCAGCTGAAGCGAGACCGTCCGCTGATTGTTGTCATAGCTCATGGTGTCCCCCGGGAAATAGTAATAGCTTTTTTCCACGAGAATACCGGGCTGGACAAGACCGAACGTCTCAACCGAAAATTTCGCCGAAGCCCCGTCCTGAACTCTGATATCGCCCGCGTGATTCTGGTAGTACCACCCGTTCTGGCTGACTGCGAAACGGTTTATGCCGTGGCTTTTAACCCAGTAGGTATAGGTGATGCCTTCCTTCCCGCCGCGCCTGTCGAGATTCGTCCGCCCGAAATACCCGATGTCCTGGATATCGAAATCGTCCGTTGCATCCACGATTGTCGCCGAAAGACCAATGTTGTCGCGTGGATTGAACAGCTTTTCGCTGTACTGAAAATCAGCCTGACCCGCGTACCCGTCGCCGGTTTCTCCGGGCCGGTAACTGCGGCAGACCTGGCCGGTCAGACGGGCGGCGCCGCTGATCTGGAAATTCAGATCGAGCCCGAGAGCGTTGTTGACCGTCTCCATACCGCCCGACGCCTCGTTTTTACCCACCGCAAGGAGGCCGACAGTCGATGACCTCAGAATATCCCGCTTGACACGAAGCGCGGTGTAATTGAACGAAGGATCGAACCCCTCGCCGGTGAGGGCATCGAGAACGCCGAAATCATAAGACCCGACACGGCCATGCATTTTCCCTCCCGCGAGCACCTCATCATCGCCGAGGCCGATTCTGCGTGTATAAAGGAGCTGAATGGGAGAGTCGAACCGGTCCTGACCCTCGGTGAAAAAGGGGCGTTTTTCCGCGTACTGCAGCTCGTCGAGCGACAGGTTGAAAAGGAACTGATCGGCCTCGATGGTTGCAAAGTCGGGATTGATCGTGAGATTGGTTTCGAGAAAGCTCGATGGCCGGTAGCGGATATCTATCCCGATGTCCTTTTCCCATGTATCGGACACGGGCTTCCATTCCGGAGTATCCGAAACGGTTTTTTCATGCCGTCCGAATTGTGAACCCTGTATCGCATAGGGGATGAGCACCACCGGTTTTTTGCTTCCCAATCCCCGGAGATCGGTGAGGTTGCCGAACAGGGAGGGTTTACGGCTGTTTTTCCGCATATCAGGCCAGGACACGTTTTCCTGAAGGGCGGAAACATAGACGAGGCACGCGAATCCCCATGTCGCGTCTTCTGTCTCACGGTAGCGGAAATTATAGAGCGGCATGGCGATTTCTCCGGCCCAGCCGTCCGCAAGAAGGCTCGTTTTGACCTGCCAGACGCCATCCCAGTTGTCGTCGTTGATGGCCCCTTCGTCCATCGCATGACCGTCGAGTTTCGTTCCCCTGGGATTGACGTAAAAATAATAGAGGTCGCGGTAATTGTGAAAGGTGTCGAACCGGAATCCGAAATGATCGTCGTAGGCGTTGACGCTGGCATCGCGCTGGAGCACGGTGGAGACGAGGGCGTTCGGGTCGCCGCAGTGTATCTCGAACGCGATGTAGATCGTCTGTGGATCGTAGACGATGCGGACGCTGACCGGGAATGTGGCCGGCTCGCCCATGCGGGGGTTACGCTGGTAGAAATCGGTGATCGCTTCGGCTTCCCGCCAGCACGGGTCATCGAGGATACCATCGATAACGGGCGGCTTTCCGGTCAGGAATGCCTTCAGGGAAGGTGTCCGTATGTATCTGCCCGTCTGAGCGTCATGGTCGCCCTGCGGGAGCCCGGAACCGGCCTGCGGTGCTTCCGGGGGTGTCCGTATCCCTTCTCCGGTTACAACGACGACACGGACGACCGGGTTTTCCGCAGGCGGGATACCGTCACCGGCAATGTTCCATTCGATGCGCCTGCGGGTTCCCGGCATGATTCCGGGGCCGACATCTCCCGAAACCGTTGTCGCCGTGATGGGGAAACTCCCGCCGCCGTTGCGGGAGATTTCCAGAACAACATTGCCCGCGACTGTCGCGACAAGGTCGTAATAGACAACCATTTTTTCGTCGCTGACCCGGTAGGAACGGACATTCGAGACGGATTCGGCTGCGGAAACCCGCGCGGTCGTAAGCAGACAGATTATTCCCAGACAGACACTTGTTTTTCCGATAAATCCTTTTCTCATTTTTCGAAGGGGAAACGGGATTATTTTGAAGTTTATTATTAAACGCCCGAAAGGTTAGTGTGGTTACCTTAATTTAAGAGGATTTTTAACAAATCTCTTTTTTATGTGCCCGGATACGAATTTTATTGTTTGTACCGGTTTATAATCTGTGCAATTTACCGCGACGTTTGGTTCTCCCCTTAAAGATCAAACATTGGTAACTTCGCAGTCTTCACGATAAAATCATCAAAATTATTGTGAGGATTGTCAGACATAACAGATAGCTCATATTTCATATGGTTGGGGAATAAGCTATTTGCAAAGACACTCGTCTGGATTTAACGATTAAGGAATGGTTATGCCAAAAACCATTTCCCGGCTGATTATTAAAGAAGTACGTTTGAGCGTCTATCAAATATTTAAACTGCATAATGTGACAATAAGTAAACAGAAAATCCTTGTTACAAGAAATGATCATCGTTATTTTTCATTAATACATAAGATTATTTGAATTTGTTAACGCCATAATTTTTATTAGGGATGTCAGATTAGATTATTGTCGTTTTGAGATAATGAGAATTTATTCATCATTCTGCTTATCATAACTTCAATATGTGATGAAAAATATATGAATAATTATAAACTCATCTTGTTGTTTCTGATCATAATGGTACTTAACAGGTGGTTTGCTGGAACAGTATGTGTTCAGGATACCGTAACAGTGGCTGATGGGGGTATTATAAATGCTATTAACAATCGATATGCAAAGAAACAAACGAATAAACCGGCAGATATATTTGTTTATAGGAAAGATAATGTTGTTTCGGATAGCGAAGTTGTAATTACAATCACAACATGCAATGATTCAGTTAACGGAAATACATCGAATCCAGTAAATCTTATCAATGATCCTGGACCTGACGGTATTTCTCTGCCGGAAGCAATAATTGCAGTTAATCATGACAATGGTCCAAATACGATTACATTTGATCCTATACTTTATGGAATGACAATTTCGGTTACTGAAGACTTGCCTCCGATAACTGGAGGCCAAGTTACAATCAATGGTGATATCGATGGAAATGGAACACCGGATGTCACCCTTGATGGCTTAAGAAGCTCGGCTATCAAATGCTTTAAGGTTTATGCTTCGAACGTTAAAATCTGTGGATTTATAATTAAAAACTTTTATTGGAACGGCATCGATGTACATACTGGCAATGACGGACAAGAACCAAAGGTTATCGATAAAGTAGTATTGCAGGGAAATATTATCTCTGGAAGCTGGGGAGCTATTTCAATCAGTAACTCAGATCAAAATTGCATTATAAGTAATGTCGATATCATAGAGAATACCATTGAAAATAATAATTTCACTGGTTTAAATATTCAAGCTGGCGAAGGTGAATTAAGCACAAACAATCAAATTGTAAATATAACTGTTGCGAAAAATAAGATTATTAATAAAGGATATAGAATAGCTGTTTATACCTGCGGAGCAGTAGGCGAAGCGAGCACAAACAACATCATTTCCGGTTTGGAAATATCCAATAACATGATCACGGGCCATACAAATAGTTCCTTACTTATTTGTGGCGGTAATTCTATAGGGGATCAAAACAACAGAATTGAGAATCTCCATATTAGTGATAATTATATCGAAGGTTCACCCGTAACAATCGAGATCCTTGGCGGAGCCCAAAGTGGAGCTCAAGCGTCCCTTCCGTCAGGAACTTCGACTGATAATTGTAAAAATGAAGTGTCAAATATAATTATATCCAAAAATACAATACGTGGAGGTGGAATTCAATTTACGGGAGCAGATGGCCACAATGCAGCACCAAATTTAGCTCTGGATAATACTATTGCTAATGTTACAATTGAGTCCAATAATATATTATATTGTTCTGCTAATGGGATATTGCTGCAGGGAGGTTCTTTTGGAGGTCAAAACAATTCGATAAAAAAGGTAAAAATTGTTAACAATCTAATAGCAAAAAATCTCGATGGTGGAGGTATTGTGTTCGTTGGCGGTTATGAAGGCAGCACAAGCAATGTCATTGATGATGTGCGTATTGATAATAATACAATAGTTGAGAATGGAACAGGTAAAAATAGTTCATGGGCTGGTGGAATAAATATGGATTCAAACAATCAAAGTGTAAAGAATTCACTTAAAAATATCAAAATTATTAACTCTATCATTTGGGGAAACGAGAAAGACATACGTGGTCCAAATACTCCTGATTCGATATGTTTTTCATTACTGAATGATTTAAGATATAATAATAAAAACGGGAATTTATGTTTTCAGCCTCAATTTATCAATTCTCAAAACAATGATTATCATTTATCTGATTACAGTCCATGTATAGGTGTCGGAACGAGTGTTGACGCTCCAGAAACAGACATTGAAGGTAATAGACGTGGAAAAAAACCAGATATTGGAGCATATGAAAATGTGCGAGATTTACCATTACCTCCTATCATTATTGAACCACCTTCAAATATCATTGTTACAGATATTCCGAATGATGATGGATACCAACTTAAGATCACATGGGAAATATCTCCTTCTGAAAGTGAGGGTCGGGTCGATTTTTACAGAATATACCGCTCCCGTTTCAATAAGCCGACTGATCCTTATCCGATTTCACGGTTCACTTCTTTGGAATCGATAAAGTTGTTTGAAAAATATAATACTATACTGATTGATTCTGTAACGGCAGGGACTACGGAATATATTGATAAATACATTCCTCGTAATGGTGTACAATACTATTATTGGCTTCAAACTGTCTGGCAAAATTGGGAAAGTCAAAAAGTTGCAGCCGAATACAACACTATTGTTCTTGAGGTAGACAAAGAATTTAAGATAAGAAATCCATATCCGAATCCTTTCAATTCATATACTCTGATACGATATGAAATACCAACCGATTGTCATGTGAAACTTGTTATTTATGACATACTTGGCAGAAAAATACAAGTGTTATGTGATTGCAGAATACATGCGGGAATTTATGAGTCAATCTGGAATGGTAAAAATGATGATGGGAAAGATGTAAGCAGTGGTATGTATTTATTCTCGTTAAAAACGGATAATTTTATGAAACAAGGGAAAATATTGTTAATAAGATAGTATTATGTATAAATCGGCACTATATACCTACTTTTGACAACCTGAATCCATTCGTCAATCTTTAATAAGGGAAATGCCGGGAAAACAGTTTTCCCCGCATGCCATGACACATGAGATCCGGTCATGTCATGAATAACGGCCATAACTGAAGCATGGCGTGCTCATCACCATGGTACCCCGAGGGTGCTGCACTGGATGGCGTTGAACAGGAGCCGGAATGTGCCGTGCGGCTGACCGCGGTGCTGCACCCTGAAGCCGAGCAGGACGATATGCCCCTTGCCGTACGCGACCTCCACGATGGCGGGTTTGTCGGCGATGAGGTTCCCTCCGCGAATCCAGCCGCTTTCGAGCAGGACGGTGTCGGAATAGCGGGCGACCACGGTCGTTTTGTATCGTTTTTCGGGCTCGCGGTCATCCTTCGTGGCCTCCTTCGTGTCCGGCCTGATCACCTCGAAAGCCTGAGAGCCGGTAAAATACCCCGACGCCCAGTCAGTCATCCCGTATCCGAGGGGATGATTTTTATCGATGCTGACCCGCAGAATCGACCCGGGGCAGTAGAATTCGTCGGATTTTTTCCCTTCGAGGACGTTACGGACGGGAATATTGAAGTTGTTGACCGGCAGGCTGCACGAGCCGTCAATGCATACGAGCGTTCCGCCACGTGACACGAAGTCCTGGAGGGCGACGATGCCTTCCTGCCCGACGCCGCCCTCGTACTGGGGCTCGGTCGTGTCAGGCGCCTGACCGTTGATGATCGACGAAGCGCCGAGCGAGGGGAGAATCAGGCAGTCGTAACGGTCGCTCAGGTTTCCCGCCTTTATTTCGGCGTTGTGGAGGATGGAATAGGGGAATTCGAACTCGTCGAGCACGTACCGCGTCCATCCCTCGTCGGCAACATCGAGCCAGGGCTGGTAGAAACCGACACGCGGCGCGGTAACTGACCCGAGAGCCGGTTTGAGTGAGGATTCCGAATCCCCCACACCGGCAAGCTGTGAGGAAATCCCGTCGAGAAGTCCCGGCATTGCCGAACGCACCGCTCCTGCATCGCCGATGAACACCGAACCCGCCGGAACATCGGCCCCGGTTTTCTTTTTCCACGTTTCGGGCGACGTGACCAGGCTGAACGGGATATGGGCTTTATTGAGACGGTTCATGAGACGGAAATCGTCGTTGGAGGCTGCCCGGACGACATATCCTGAGCCTTTTCCACTGATTTTGCCCTCGGGCATGGAGACAGCGGTCAATTTTTGAGCCTTGCACCGGAACGGCTCGTGAACAGCTACATGACGGACTCCCATCTGAAGGGGGATCGTCCATCCGGCGTTGTCGTACGGTGTTTCGGGCGGACCGCCGGGATACTGGAGACGGTTGGGGTACTCCTGACGTTCCATCATGTCGTTGAGGTGGGCGCGGAACGGCTGCGAGCAGTACATGATGTAGGTTCCCGCGGGATATGAGACATCATCGGCGGTGAATGCTTCATCCGCACGATGAATTTCGATGCCGGTCGCGAAGAGCCTGTCAAGCATCTCGGCGGCGGTGCGGGGATCGTGCTGGTCGGGAGGGACAATCCATGCGAACGGCGGCTCGGCCGTTCCGGCTGCAAGGGCTTCCCGCGCAAGCTGGACCGTATTGCTCTGGAAAAGGTCGTGATAGCGGGCTGCAAGCCTGAAGACGCTCATGCAGGCGATTTTTTCATAGTCGACGATGTCCCTGAGACGCCACCAGCCACCGGGCCACGGGTCGGGAAAATTCACGCGCACGGAATAATCGGGCATTCCGCGAGTTCCACCCCGTAGATCGCCTTTTCGGAGAAATATGGGAGATGCTATCGAGACGCTCGCCGCCTCGGTAAGCAGCCCCACCATGTTGTGACGGTAGACCGTGGTGCGGAATCCGCCCTGCCACCAGTTGTCGTACATGGCGTCATGGAGAATCCCCTTTTTGCCCGCCCGTGTGAGCTCCGCCGCCATGTGCCCGCCCACGATGAGGAGCATCTGGTCGGTCAGGGGAGGGATGTTCGGGTTCTTGGGATCGAAAAACGGGGGAACGAAAAACCGCGCCCTGTCGCTCTCCATCTGGTGGATATCGTAAACGATTGTCGGCAGCCACTCGCCATAGATGAGCTCCGTTTCGAGCCGTGTCTCCTTGAGATTGAGCATGAACCAGTCGCGGTTGTTGTCATGGCCCGCATAGGGATGATAGAGCCACGGCATGCCCGAACCTTCCCATGGCTTCCCGAGCGAGCGCTCGTACCAGTCGATAACCGTTTCGAGCCCGTCCGGGTTCGCGGAAGGAACGATGAGGATGATGGTCCGCGCGAGGATGTCGTTGATTTCCGGCGATGTTCCGGCTGCGAGGTCGTAGAGGAGCTCCATGGACATCTGGGTTGCGGCGATTTCCGATGCATGAAGACTGCAATTTATCAGAATCACTACACGGCTTTCGTCTATGAGGCGGCGTTCTTCCGCTTCATCCCTGATAAGACGCGGATCGGCGATTTTCCGCTGGTTTTCCCTGTGACGGGCAAAATCGTGTACGGCATCGGGCGAGGATATCTCGGCGATGATGAACGGGCGTCCTTCCGTGGTGGTGCCCATGTCCCTCGTGACGACCCGGTCGGAGTTTTCATCCACATACCGGAAATAATCGACGATTGTTTTCCACCGTGCAAGCTTGTAATCGGCCCCGACGGGGTAACCGATATAATCCACGGGCGTCCGGAGATTCTGGGCAGTGATTTCACACCGGGGGAAAAGGATGAAGGTGAACAGAGAAAGAAAAAATATCACATGGCCTGAAATAAATATTCTTTTCATCGTTCCTCCGGACTGTCAGAGCATTTCAAGTGCTCGGACCGTTCATTTTTATCTGTACCGGCGAGAAAATTCGTAACTTTGTTCAAGGAGTGGTGAAAAAATATCTTTTTTACGCGCCCGATAATGAAGTGTATAGTTTTGCTGCTGTCAAGGGCATGTAAATCGGTGGCACTCCCCATTTTTTTAAGAACACTTTTTATATGTTACTTCCTTTGCGCGCCCAAAGGAAGTAACCAAAGAAAGGGCGCTCCGTGAAAAGCCTTTTTCCCCGTTCAAGGCCCGTTTTTCGGGAATGTGTGAACTTACGAGCCTTCGGCTCGCCCGGACAGCACCCATTCTTTTTCCGAAAACCGGTTGTGACCGCAGGGCTTTTCAACGGGTTTGTAAATTCACAGGCTTTAATGGTCAATATTCTATTTATAATCAATGTATTACAATACATTTCATTGTGGATTCTGTTGGGTCACCAGCATATAAACATGTCCCCGAATTATTAATCGGGGATCGGCACTTCGTGCCGACCCTTGACAGCATAAATCCACATAATGGTGTTTTTAACAACGCTTTTCACGGCTTCAAAAACTCTTTTGGAGAAAGCGCCCGCCGGGTGAAACGCACTGTCCTGACTGCCCCTTTGAACCAGTACACCCTGTTGATACGGACACCGATCGACGTTTTTCCCGCTTTCGGCGGTGTGAACGAGGCGATACCGGCGGAAAGTTCCATGACACCGTTTATATAGTGCCGCATTTCACGGCCGTCGAACACGAACGCCGCGTTGTACCATTCGCCGAGCGGATGGGTGTTCCCCATTTCGAGCAGGGTCTGGTCGGTCTCGCCGGATTTCATGTAGGTATCGAGACTCCACCTGCTGTTCTCGATGAGCCGTGTCTCGATGAGCAGACGGTTGTCGCCGCCGTCTTCCTGAAGATGAAGAAAACGCTGTTCGGGAGCGCCGTCCCGGTCGGGGCGGAAGACAATCTCAATGGTGAACGCCGTTGCCCCTTCGAGCGGGTGGCTGTCCATAACGAGGGCATCCCTGACACCGTCGAACAGGAGCGCTTTTCCGCGCGGAGTATCGATACAGCGGGGAGAACCGAGAACGGTCGGCGTATTGCCGCCGATGGAAGTCAGGTTATCGATATTCCAGACAATCTGCCCGGGTTCTTTCGTGGTGTTTGCGCCCGGTTTGAAAAAGGAGCACGAAAAAACAAGGAGAAATGCCGGTACGGCTGTAATAACCAGGAACCTGTTCATACATTCCCGCCTCTCGTATCATTGATTAATGCTATTTTCTTTTCGGACGGTTACGGATTTTATCGCGGATACGGGCGGCATCCTCGAACCGTTCCTCGGTGACAGCCTTTTTGAGCTCATCTTCGAGACTCGGGGGGCTTTTTCTGAGAAATTCGTTTTTCAGCGCTTTCAGGATGGAGAGCTCAACCGACGATTCTATTTCCTCAGCGAGGCCGTATTCATTGTAGAACTCCATAATCTCCCCGATACCGGTATCGAACAGCTCGACAGCCTCCTCGATGCCGGTGGCAGGATTTTCGCGGAGACGGATAGATGCTTTTGCGCGGGTGTTCATCATGATGATATAGGGACGGAACTGGTCGAGCGACCATCGGTCGATCTCGCCCGGCGCATATTTCTTGACAAATGCGAAGAGCCGTCTATTACGATCGGTGTCTCGGACGACACGGGGGTAATCCTCGAGCTTCATAAGACTCAGATAGCGGTAATAATACTGCACTCCTTCGTGACGGAGTATTTTGCAATCATCGCTGGTGAGCGAGAAAAAATCGTCCACCTTCCCGGCTTCATATATATCCCTCTGGCGTTCGTAGTATTCGAGCCAGGATTCGAAGCCTTCGGGATTTTCACCGGCAGGATGACCGTCCAGCTCCATCTGGATGATACCCATGTCGATACGCATCTGGAGTTTTGGCCCTTCGGGTGTATCTATAATGCGGACGACCAGGTCGTCATCGGGGTTGTACGGCCAGTTTTTGAGAATATGTCCTATATCGTATTTCATCGAATAATCAACCATTTCAGTCGGGAAAATGTTTCATGGAGTCAATGATCTTTTTTCGGGTTATTCAATGAGCTTATAAACACAAATTTATTGTACGAGTATTGTCATTCCCAAGAACGAAGTGAATTGGGAATCCAGTATAAATATCGCCATGTCATGAGCAGTAGATGATGGATTCCCGTTTTCACGGGAATGGCACTTTAATGTGTGAAAACATCTCATTCGTAAGTTTTATGCACTGATTGAATAACCAGAATCCTTTTTATCAACACCAATATAATCCTCAATCATCGTTTGCGGCAAATCAAATGGTTCCGCTGGCGTTTTTAAATGCCCATACGTTATGTATCAGTCGAAACCCTGTATTCGAACCGCCCCGAGAAATAGTCTTTATGAATTTTACGGAGCTCGCCGCCGAGCAGTACGAGCGCCAGCAGGTTCGGCAGAGCCATGCACGCATTCATGACATCGGCAAAAGCCCAGACTGTTTCAAGCTGAAGAATTGCGCCGATAAAAACAAAAATCACAAAAATGAAGCGATAATACTTGATCACTCCCAGCCCGAACAGGTATTCCATGGATATCTCGCCGTAATAGCTCCACCCGAGGATCGTCGAATACGCGAATACCGCGAGTCCGATAGCGGTGACAAGATTACCGATTGCCACGGAGCCGAGGAGCGTATCGAACGATATAGCGGTAAGCTTTGCCCCCGTTTCGGTCCCTATCGACTGCGACATGACGATGATAAAGCCGGTCATGGAACAGACCACCATGGTGTCGATGAATGTCTGGGTCATTGATACGAGAGCCTGGGTGACCGGATGATCGGTTCGCGCCGCCGCCGCGGCAATCGGGGATGAGCCCTGGCCGCTTTCATTCGACAGGAGGCCGCGGGCGAGACCGTACCGCATCGCCTCTTTGACACCCGCACCGACAACGCCGCCGAAAACCGCTTTTCCGGTGAGCGCATGGACAAAAATCGATTTCAGGGCCATTGGGAACAGGTGCAGGTTCATGAAGACCGCTATCAATCCGGCGATCATGTAGAAGGCTATCATAATCGGTACGAACACCTGCGTGACCTTGCCGATGGATTTGATTCCGCCGATAATGACCATACCCGCCAGAACCGCAATAGTGATTCCGGTAATCCAGTTCGGAATACCGAACGCGCCATGAATGGCCTCGGCAACCGAATTCGACTGGATCATGTTCCCGGTGCCGAAAGCGGCAACGCTTGCGCATGCAGCGAACACAATCGCCAGCCACTTGCATTTGAGCCCTTTTTCAATATAAAACATGGGGCCGCCGGCGACCGTGCCGTTCGGCTCGATTGTCCGGTACCGGATAGCGAGCATTGCCTCGGAATACTTGGTGGCCATGCCGACGAGGCCGGTCACCCACATCCAGAACATGCCTCCCGGGCCGCCCATGGCGATCGCGGTTCCCACCCCGGCGATATTACCCGTTCCGACCGTGGCAGCAAGGGCTGTCATCAACGCCTGGAAATGCGATATATCCCCGGGACTGGTTTCGTCATGAGGCGGAAGAAAAATCATCCTGAGCGCTTTTGCCATATACCTGAACTGGACAAATCCCAGATTGACAGTCAGATACAGCCCGGTGCCGATAAGAGCGATCATGAGGGGTATGCCCCAGAGTACATCTGAAATTTTAACGAGCAGTGCATGAATAAATTCCATGTAACCCCCGACAATATATAAGTTATGGTTTCTTAACGTTTTTGTTCTTCAGGCGCTCTTCGATATACGGCGGAAATCCTTTGAGAAGCTTCCCCGGATTGTAATTGATGCTGTCAACGAGCACGATATGAAATCCGATAATCGAAACAAACGGTCTGCTGATTGCACCGGTATCGAGACCCATGACCGCATTCGCGAAATCGGGCAGCATGTCCCCGGGTTTCTGCCACACCATGTACCCATCCGTATCAGCGAGGGTATCGTAGGTGTTGTACCGGGCGAACAGGGTCTCGAACCGCTCACCCCCGATGAGCCTGGTCCGGATCGATGCGAGGGTTTCAAGCACGGCCATGCTGTCGGCTCTGTCGGGAGTCAGCATGAAAAGGATATGCCGGGCGTGACGTTTGTCCCCGTTAATCGCGATAAGGTTGATGATATGATAACCGTACTGTGTTTTTACCAGCCCCCTGATTTCACCCGGTTTCATGGCGAACACGGCGTCCGAGAAAGGTTTTACCATCTGGCTGCGGGTGAAAAATCCGAGGTCGCCGCCTGTTTTTCCGGCGCCGGGTTCCTGCGAATACCGTTTCGCCAGCGCGGTGAAATTTCCACCTTTCGAGGCTTCCGCAAGCACCGTTTCGGCAAGTTTCCGTACTTCGGCATCACGGCGCGGTGAAACGACAGCATCCATCATGATCTGACGGAGACGGTACTGCACGGGGGACTTTACCGGCTGTTTCGGATCGCCGTATATGCGGGGAATCAACCCGGAATTCAAAACGAGCACAAGAAGGGTAATACGTTGGATTATCTGAAAGTTCACGGATTATTTCCTTAAATGGTTTCGGCATTGTGAAAATGTACTATAATATATCAGCCGAAAAATGGCAACACCGGGTTTATATTGAAATCCCCCAAAAGCTTTGAACCGGGATTACCATGATTAAAAAGGATGACCGCGATTGAACCGGGGAATCTTCTCATCCGGATAATCACGATTCCGATTCTGCTTGCCATCGGGGACATATTTTCATATTTTAGAAATATATATATTCATAGCTTCCACGGTACGGAGAGGTGACCGAGTAGGCTGAAGGTGCTCGCCTGCTAAGCGAGTGGTGGTCCAAAAACTGCCCCAGGGTTCGAATCCCTGCCTCTCCGCCATTTGCCATATAATGGGTTTTTATCTTTAAAAGCCGACCCAATTACCTCTTGTGTTCAATATCTCCGGACTGTCCCGCATTGTATAGTTTTTTTTCATGGTTTTTCCACGGGCAATTCGATTTATTCATAAAAATATTGACCACAATGACATAAACAAAGGTAAGATATTATTTATACTGCCTTGAGCGGGTAATCACCGTTTACATCAAAAAAAGATTTGCATAAAAAAAACAAATCCGTGTTTATCAACCCAATCCGCGAATATCCGCGTTCTATCATATCTTGTGAATAAACCGTGTTAATTTTTGTCCGAACCTCCTCATTCCAAAACCGGGTTCCGCCGATATCTTCGGATCGGGAGTACCCTGGCATAGTATCCAGACAGTTTTTTGACGGTTTTTGTCTATGTGTCCATATGGAGCGGGAGCGGAGATTCAGGTTTTCTTCGGCGACAACTGCTTTCGGGTCATCATATCGTGCCGGATGAATTTATATGCAGTTGCGTTCATACGATCCCTTATATATATTCCTCATATATTCCTCACATGATGTTAAAACCGAGCCATCGGAGACAGCCATGAAAGAATCGCAGCCCGGCAAAAAGATAAAAGAGAGAATCATCGAGACGGATCAGGGTATTCAGGGAGAATCCGATGTAAAAATCTTTGATCAAATGCAGAGAAATTTACGGGATAAGGGTTATATGGAAACGGACGATATCATCAAATTCGGAATCGATAAGGGTGAAGTTCTGGAAATCGGTCCCGGTCCCGGTTATCTCGGGCTTGAGTGGCTGAAAAAAACAGAGGGAACGGTTTTGAAAGGTGTGGAAATCAGCGGGAATATGATCAGTATGGCCATGAAAAATGCCAGCGATTACAAGCTTGAAAACAGAGTCGGGTATAAAAATGGCAGAGCCGAAGAAATACCTTTTGCGGACGACACTTTCGATGCAGTATTTTCGAATGGGTCTTTGCATGAATGGAGCGAACCGGGAAAAGCCTTCGCAGAAATTTACCGTGTGTTAAAGCCGGGAGGCAAGTTCCATATAAGCGATTTGAAAAGAAATATGAATCCCTTCGTGGTCTGGTTTATGAAAATCAATGTGAAGCCGGCAGAAATACGCCCCGGCCTGGTGTCTTCCATCAACGCAGCTTATATCAAAAGTGAAATTGAGGAAATTCTTGCCGAGACTGGCCTTAAAAATGCGGAAGTGTCTGAAAATATCTTCGGACTGCTGATTAAAGGGGGTAAACAACCATGAACAACCAGGAGCAGAATAATCAGTGTTGCCCGGAATTCGATCCTCAGCCGTGGGACGGGAAACTATTCGAGTGGAACAACAGGCTGTTCATCAGAGACAAGGTATTTACGGTTTTTTACATGCCCTTTAATTTCGGGGCGGTCATGAAAAGGCTCGACAGGAAGGTGAGAGAAGCGCATGCGGGTATGCCGGACAGGCTTTGTTTATCGGATCATACCTCAAAATGGAATATGGATGTTTATTTGTCCGTCGATAAAGAAATTCCAGCCGCCGACACTGTTACATTATCCGGAAAATTCCTGAGTAAAGTTTATGAGGGGCCTTATAAAGATACGGGAAAGTGGTGTAAAGATTTTGAAAGTTACGTCGCCAGTAAAGAGCTTTCCATAAAAAAATGGTATATGTGGTATACTACCTGCCCCAAGTGCGCAAAAAAACACGGAAAAAACTATGTTGTGATTGTCGCACAGGTAAATGAATAATTATTTGGTGATTTCCCCCATTTTTTTGCATAAAATATCGCTCTGGTAAGAGGGCACAAACCGACAAAAACAAATTTGATAAAAATTCACGATAAAATCTAAATTTATTCTTGCTTTTTGCCGAATTGATATTATTATTCTCAAGACTTATGTCCAAAATCGAGGATTTTCTGTCCGAATTCAATGTTATATAACGCCCCAATTTTCTAACGGAGATCTCAACATGAGACATCGTGTTATCGGGATTATTTTATCGATTTGGATTTTATGTCTTGCCGTGAATGTTTACGCTCAAAATGTTTATGACCTTCGTAAGCTCACTGAGCAAGACTGGCTTGCAATGTCTACGGAAGATCGTCTCAATGCTCTTTCGATGGCGATGAAAGAGAGTAAGAATCAGACTTTCATGGGCAGTTTCGGCTCCAATTACGATATGTACAAAAAATGGGGTTATTCATTTTATGAAATGGAAGACCGTTACGAGAACCTGTCCTTCAGGGGTTTCGAAAACTATAATATTATCGAAGAACGAAGGATGAGATGGTCGTACAACGAGTTCGGCGACAGGATTGCGCGAATGCGTGCCGATGGAAATATCTGGCATGAAACGTACACCGGGGACGGTCAGTTTGCCGTTGAAATGCCGAACCGATACATAAACTCCATGGCCACTATGGATATCGACGGTGTATGGGTTGCAAAAGAAGCCACCAACGACTGGGCTTTTTCAGCTATCGGCGCCGGAGCGATCCGCAACAAGTTTTCCCCGCTGACCCTGAGCCTTCCGAACGTGAACGGCATGAGAATGGATTTCCAGACCAACAATACGAACATCGCTATCGTCAACAGCAACCTTCTGGGAACGTGGTGGCATACTTATTACGGCACGAGCTCCAATACTATCTGGGATTCCCAGCTGGTAAAAAAGGGCGGCGTGCTCCTGAGAGGCGGATATCTCAGGCGGAAGTTCGGCGTTCTCACTCTCGGCGCATCTTATGTCAACGAGTACGGCGTTCAGGGCAACCGTGAAGAAGGACACGACATGTACGGTACGGTCAGCAACTACACACCGACTCCGATGATGGTTGCCGTCCGGTTCTCGGACGACTCACCGGAAGACAACGAGGGCGGCCCGATTATTTATAGTGTCCGTATCAAGGTTAACGGTAAATTTCATGACGATATAATTCCCGACATAATGCTCGATGATTCAACGCGAGACCGTACAACCGCAATCACTAAAATCACCGAGCAGGATTATGTCGATCCGCCACCGTCAGTGAAAATCGGAAGGCCGAATTACGATTATCTCGGAATCGAGGGCCGTGTACCGAAATTCGCGGATTACTTCTACATGAAAGATTACATCAAAGGCACCTCCGTCGGTGTCAAGCATGTGGAGAAAAACTTCAACATCACTCTCGGTAACCAGTATTATCAGTTCGTCGACCCCGGCTCGGGAGCGGTATCGGTCAACGGCACCCAGACGGCGGTATACTTTTTCGACATCGCCAACATCAAGGAACATGTGAACCGGGTGGAAGCCTATATTACCGTCGCCAATGACTACCGGATCGAGACTACCCTGATATATACCAAGGATACCGCGGGCGGTCATGATACGGCCGGTAAAGTCAAGACATTCTACGACGCGACATACTGGAAGATCATGGAGCAGGCTGAAGGAAACGTCAAGGACAAGTCCAATGTTACCAACCTGACCATCGATTTCGGTGTCCAGGTCGCGTGTATCATTTACGGCCTCGATTTTGACTTCAACTACCGTGGTCTCAAAATAACCGGCGAATATGTGACCAATTCAAACCATTACATGTTCCCCGATGAAAATCCGGGAACGGGTTTCCCGACCGATATCGTCAGCGGTCAGGCTCCCCGAACCGGTTACAAGTTCGCGCAGCGTGATCACGCTTATTATGTGACCGCGCAGAAAGACTGGAACAGATTCGGTTTCTCCGGTGAAGTGTTCAAGATGGGCAAATTCTATCGACCCTATCTGGATTATTTCTATGCGATAGCCGGTGAAATGGGGTATGGCGTATCGGCCATCAACTCACGAAACAACACGGTCAGGTTCCCGCTCATCGAGGACAACGACGATAACGACCAGTATCCCGACACCATGATCGAGCAGAACACGATGGGATACCGGATTATCTCGACAGAGGACCCGGACGGTGTGTTCCCCGGCAACGATGCAGACAATGACGGTATAGCCGACAACAACAAAAACAACAACGGCCTTCCCGATTATGATGAGCCGTTCCTGATGTTCGATGTCGATCCCGATCAGTTCGTCTTCGGAAATGATTACAATAACAATACAATCCCCGACTTCCGTGAAGACGACATGAAAATGGATACGCCGTACGATCTCGACCGTCAGGGGCGCCATTTCTCGCTGAGGTATACTCCTGCCCACAGCGTCAACCTGATAATAGGTTCTTTCAGGACTCACGGCGTTGGCACAGTTTACAGGACAAACGACGATTACTTCAAGCTCAATGTTAATTACGATGTTTTCGGTATCGGGAAAATGTTTGCCGAATACCGTTATGAAAGAATCCAGGACGATATACGCGACCAGTATATCCAGGTTTCCACCAAGATGAAGGAAAATTACCTCGAACCCGGTATTACCGCATCGATCGGACGTTTTACCCGTGAACTGTATTATGACGAGCTCGAGTATAAAAACTCGAAAGTGAACCGTATATTCATGGATTCGGCTATCCGGGCCATTCCTTCGATCATCATGGAAAACCATGTGAAATTCGAGGTAAACAATCAGGTTGAAGGTGTCATGTACGATAAAACCTATCAGCCGAAAGAAACTATAAATACGTTCGCTATGGTAAATAAGGTTATTTATAACAAGCAGTTCGGTAACTTCGTGTTTTCCCCGGGCGTCAAATTCCGCTTTTATAAAAAAGATCGCCGCGATGTCGCCCGTCCCGGAGATTACTATGTAACCCGTATTCCGCTCATCATGCTGAAATACATCATTTCCGACAGAACGGATGTCATGCTGGGACTTCAGGGTCTCCCGGGCTTTGAGTTCGATTACAAGGACCATGTTCAGGCTGAGAACGATTACCAGCAGAAGACCTACTGCATCCAGCTTCAGAACCGTTCGATTTATTTCGGGTATAATATCTGGGCTGCAACCGGAATAAGATATGACGAAAAAATGTATTCCGAAACGACCCGTGAATTCGAGAATTACAAGTCTTCGACTTTATATGTGAATGTCAATCTCGGGTGGTAATACTGCAATAGAATATTGAATCAATGAAAAGACCCCGTGATGAGCGGGGTCTTTTTTTTTGTTGCTTGCAGATGAGCCAATTGCAAAAGTCCGGCTTATTGGTTGAAGCCCCCTTCCTGTCCTGCGGACAGAACAGGAAACAACCGTGGTGCAACGACTTCCCTTGCCCTCTCCGGGTGAAAGGGATCGAGGGTCAGGGGGCTGTTGCTGAAAAATCCCTCATTTTAAGCATCATGAATCGACTTTTACAACTTGCTCAGATATTTCTATATTTTGAGCCTTTTGCATAAGGCATACTTTTTCAGAAAGCCCTCCTCCCGTCGCTTTTCGATATCTTTCCCCGGCAGGTGCAGGAAACGGTGCGTCTTATTCTCCCTTGCCCCCTCCGGAGGACACGAATTGCAACGTAGAGCCGCGAAGGGCAGGGAAAAGAGTTGTCAGGGAGCTTGCGTAAAAAGACACTTTTTTCGTGTATTTTTCGGCTTATGCAATTACCTCCTTTGTGTAACTCTTTTGCACCTCCCTGTCCTTCGGACATCCATCCTGTCAGGAAGGACACAGCAGCTCGCCCGCGCTGCGTTTTTATCGCACTTATTGCGCTGCCGCTCTGACGAAGCGGAGCGGAAGGACAGAAGAACACAAAATTCTTTTGGCTTGTGGCATCTTACGGGAGATGTTATCACAGTTCATCAGGGAAAAAAAAGACCCGGCGCAATGACCGGGTCTTCGAAACGAACATGTAATACGGTTTACTTGAGGAGCGTCATCTTCATTGTCTTGGAGAAGCTGCCACTCTTGACCGTGTAGAAATACACGCCTGCCGAGTATGTGGAAGCATTCCATGTAACGCTGTGAGAACCGGCGCTCATAAAATCGCTGGCAACCGTGTCAATCTTCTGTCCCGCCACGTTGAAGATGTCAACGGTGACATTGGACGCTTCGGGAATCGTGAAGTTGATCGTCGTGGTCGGGTTGAACGGATTCGGAGAGTTCTGCGCAACCGCAAAAGCGGCAGGTGCGGCTTCCTCGACACTCACCGGATTGCTGGTCAACACGCCTTTGATGGAGTCATGACCGATGAACCATGTTCCACGAGTCTCATTAGTTGTATAAACCACAACCTCAGTACCACCGATTGAGTTATTATCGGTGTAGATACCGTCGAAGGGTGTACCGCTGTCGATGAAAGCACTTCCCAGTTTAAATCCGGCAGTCTCGCCAGCATAAGCCAGGTATCCAACACCGGTGCCATCAGGAGCGAGCATACCGAAGGATACCGCGCCCATGTCATATGACGGGACGATGGAGAAGAGATTGGCATCAGGGCTTATATTGTATTTATAAGGCCCGATATTGTAGTCGTTGCACACCCAGGGCTTGGGATCGGTCGGCGAGGAGTTGTGGTCGAGCACGTAATCGCCGTTCGAGTTGCTCCATTTATAGAAGTCGACCGTGTCGCCGCTGTCCAGCCAGGCCATCGGGTCGACCATCTGGTTGAGACACGAGCAGTGGCAGTTCAAGAATACCATGCCGTTGCGGATGTCTTGGGTATCGGGTCCGCCGATCATCTGGCCGTTGCCTTCGAGGTCAGCCGGATCGGCCCACCATTCCATCATGTCGAGTTCCGCAATTTTTGTTCCGGCAAAGTCAAAAATGTAGAAATTGGAAACACCGTCGGGGTTATGATAGCCCTGATCAGCGGTATACAGGTAATTGCTATCAGAATTTATAATCGGTGAATGGGAGTCACACTGGGAATTAAAGAGCGCGTATCCGTCTTCGCCAAAATCGGTAACCTGAACGGCATCACCGTTGGGCGTCCATTTCCACCGTGTTATTCCCATGGTCTGCGCTTCACTGTTTTTCACGCCCTGAAAAACGTAATTGAAATCTTTCTGATCCATCCACAGATTGTCACCCTTTGCCCATCCGGTCGGCAGCGTGACCGCGCATGTTTCAATGAGTGTTGAATCCGCAGGATCGTTTCCGATAATCCACCGCTGTGTTTTATTATAGAATATGGGATTTGCCAGAGGTTTTCCGCTTGTATCGAGCTCCTGGTATTGCGCCGTTTGATAATACAGGTACATGAATTTACAAACAGGGGTTTTTGCACCCATGGCATCATACGCCCACATGTAGTATGTATATGTTCCGGCGGGAACTATCCCTCCGTCCTGATCCTTCCCGTTCCAGGTAACTGTATTGCTGCCTTTTGAAAAATTGAACGGAGCGCTCATAAAGACGCATGTATCGATCTTGGATACATAATGCCATCCCATGAAGCCATTCTGCACTGGCGCGATCTTGGCAGCCTGATCCTTGGTATAAACAAAGAACCATACCAATGCATTGGTGCCGGAGACAGTTACAGGAATTTCCAGCGGTTTGCCGGTGAAATCATACTGGACTGTCGGCGCTGCGCTGAGTTTAAGCAGTGTTGGAGAGAATTTCGCGGAAAATGCCAGAGATGAAACGAGTGCAAAACACAGAGCCAAAAGAATTACTTTTTTCATAATTTCCCCCTTATGATCCAAACAATTCGCTACTCGTTGGACTTCCCCTTTAACACATCAAACTCCGATCCATCACCTCCTTAACAGTATCGTATATGTTTGTAAACTTCGTTGAACCAAATAACGGCAAGCAGTTAATAAAAAGAAGCTAATATAAATTTAAAGGTGTGTCAATATACTTTTTCATAGTATATAACTTTTTCCTTATAATAGACTGACGTTTACCGAACTGTAACCGAACCTTCCCCCGCAGGCAATGTCACCGTGACAACCATCCGTAGCGGATCATAGGTGAATTCAGTTTTTAGGGCGTTTACCGTGACATTCGCCGGTTTCGATGCTACCCCTATTGCAGTCTTGGTTTCACAGCAGGAGTAATAAATCATCCCGCTGGCCGAAATCTCCGCGGTGACCGGCTTTTCGGATTCAAGCACACATTTCCCGTTCCGTGCGAGAGTCGTGCACTTCGCGGCAAATATCGCCGGGCCGTCATACGTCACAGCGAGCGCATCGGTTTTCAGGTCCCCGGATTCATATAGACTGCCGGGATTCGTCGAAAAGACAAACGGCGTTCCGTTCGCGGTTCCGGATATGCACCCTTTGCCCGGGACGGTTGCGATGTCGGGCTCGCCGCCCTGCTCAGTTGTAAGGATATTTGCCATGACCAGCGGTACCCCCGCGGTACGGGCGGTCACCGTGAGCATACCCTCCTTTTCGAGCGGCTTGTCGTTGAGCAGCGTATAGAGGTAGTGCGGCGTTTCAACCGCTTCGACCTCCATAAACGAAGGGGTAAGATGTTTTATAAAGAGCGTCGCGCTGTCTTTGGCGATTTTCGAGCATTCCTTCGATGGCGTGATGTCTTTGAGATGTGCCGTCTGGTACAGGAGTGTGACATCCACATCACGGTCGGCGGGAACGACGGTATCGAGCATGAGCAGCGTTCTTGGTTTGAGATAGAGGACATTCCGCTCGATGCTTTTAACTTTACCCCAGTAGAGCCTGCCGATATTGCCGGAGCTGAACGCCGCTTTTTCGCCGTCCAGAAAATGAGTCATGTATGCATAGTCGCTGAAGCCGTCCACATGGTGGAGCGTATCGCCGACACGCTGACTCTGGTGGTTATGGTCGATGAGGATTGTGGAATGGGCGACCGGCTGCGTATACCACGGCTGGTAGAGCGGGTCTTCATAGTACGTGCTGCCGTGACGTTCCTCTATAAAGAGGTTTCCGCGGTCGGAAAGCCAGAACGAACCCTGATCGAGGTGCTGGTGGTTGACAAAAGGCCCGGTGCGCATGACGAATACGAAATCGCCGGGCTCCCAGCCGCTCTTGAACACCGTGGTGCCGACCTCGCGGAAGAGCCTCACCGGCTTCTCGTCGAACGGATCGTCCTGCGGGACATCCGCGGTCTCATAAAGAACGTCCATGAACGTCTCGCCCCGTTTCAGGTAGTTATAGAACCAGCTGAGGAGCGGATCCTTGTATTTGGGTAAAAGCCACGCAAAATTGGTGAGCGGTCCGAGACCTCCGCTCGAATCCCCGAAATAGAAATACCGCTTGTCCTTGACTATTCCAGCCCATATGAGCTCCCGGTACGATCGATTGAGCTTGCCGGACATATCGACCTTGAAAACGTTCTCGACCGCCGGAAGGCTCTTCGACCACGACAGCATCGAGAAGTTGAAATAGCCCCATCCTTCTCCGTACGCGCCGTCCTTGTCGAGAACATACTGTATGAGCTGATGATCTTTCATAACAGCGCCGGTGAAATACGGCTCCATCATGGCGACATCGGGACCGTCGCCGTACATCGCCGCCTGGCACATGAGCGAACCGCCGGTGATGTGGGCAACCCAGTTCGATGTGTTGCTCGTCACGAGATCATCCTCGACATACCCCTTATGACAGCCCAGAACGATATTCTTCATCATGGCGGAACGGACAAGTATGCGCTCGTTTTCGTCCATAAGGTCATACACGAGATCGTAACCGAGCGCCACTTCCATGCCGAGCTCACCGACCGGATAATAAATATTCCTGCCGCGTTTCTGCATCCACGGATTAAGCCAGTAGGGGAATTTCGATATGGAGACAAGCAGGTTTTTCGTATATTCACCCGCCTCACGGTCGCTGCACAGTCCATATGCAAGCGCGTTGTCATGAATGGTGCTTTCCCATGTGCCGATCTTGGAGAACCATGCGTCGCTCCCGCCGCCGATGAGCCAGTTTTCATCGGGGAACTGGTCGATATCGAACACAATGCTGTCGAGCGGAAGCTTCTCGCGGCTCGATTTCGCCGATTTTATCATGTCCTCATATATGTTTTTGAACCGCTCGCTTTTAAGACGGGCATCGATCCATTTTTTCCGCTCCGCATCGAACCAGAGACGGGGATGCGCACCGCCGACAACTGTGGGGGCGATATACAAGGTAAATTCTGTCTCGGCCTGTTTACCGCCGTT
Organism: bacterium; assembly: GCA_021372535.1. Lineage (NCBI taxonomy): Bacteria > bacterium. The sequence goes on along the minus strand of JAJFUH010000029.1, from coordinate 73,409 downwards.
CCGGGATGCGGTGAGCTTCCCAAGATACAATCCCTCGGGCCAGGAGAGCTTCAACGGCTTGAGCGACCACGTATTCCCGTTTTTGGTGAGGGGCGCCGAGAGGATTTTCTTCGACCGGTCGGTAAAGAGAGTGACATCGAGCGTTACCGTGTCCGCTTCGAGCGGCCATTCGCCCGCCAGGGAAAACGTATCGCCCTTACGGTAGTGGTTCCGGGCGATATACGGCTTCCATTCGGAGAGTTTGAATACCTTTGGGTCGACAAACCGGAACACCAGTTCACGGGCGCCTTTGACCACGACATCATCGATACCGAGATAGATCGGCATGACAGGATCGGCATTCGGAATTTGGGTGAGAACGGCAAGTGCATTGACCTTGAAACGGTCTTTCCCGGCGATGCAGGGATTTTCACGGATGAAATCGGTATAATCGACTGTTATCCGTTCCCACCTGTTGGACGGAGGATCGGGAACAGTCACATCGAGCTTGCCATCGGCCCCCGCGGCAATACGGATTTTGAAAAATTTAACCGGCAGGTTGGTTTTGAGATAATACCGGAGGGATACGGAAGAGCCGGGCGTCATGTACATGTCGAGCTCTTTCTGCGCTCCTGCATAATTATCGACATTCGAATAGGGTGTCACAATCTGGACGAGAGATATGTTGGGATCGCCCGGGACGATGGTGTTCACCCGGATGTTGGGGTCGTATGCCGTGTCCTGCCAGAGCGGGTAGGACGCCCATGCCGACAGCTCGCGGGTCTCGAAGTCCTGGGTGTAGGTAAACGGTTCGAGGATGACACCGGCATGACCGGCACAGGGAAAACCTGCCATAACGGCCGCCAGAAAAGTACATACGATAAAAATATTTCTCATAGTGTTCCTCCGGATATGCGCATGCCGACCCCTGAGCGGTCAGCCATTCGTTAATCGAAAATTCTGGCTCTGCATATGATTATTTGGGAGATGGTATAAATCTGAAGTTTTGAATAACTTATTGATAATGTAACATGCTATATGGCTTTCGTCATGTCAAGGATTTTATATGTTTTCTCCGGTATTCTTTTTGAGAGCTGTGAAAAAGTATTTTTCATGAGCCCCGGGCCGGAATGTGTTGTTTTGTTGCTGTCAAGGGCATGTAAATCGGCACTCCGTACCGACCCTTGACAGCTTATATCCACGTAAATGGTATTTATCACAACACTTTTATGATGTCTGAAAATCTCGACATATGTTTGAAAAATCGGGACATCGGAAAAAGTTATTATACCATGACCAGTGATCATGATTACCATGATAAAAATCACGGGAATTACGGCATCATTCGGATCATTGAGGTGAACGGTCTCTCAGCAAGGTATATTATAACGGTGTTCGGATATTGACTTAACGAAAATATTTTAGTATATTTCCAAGTTCAAATAGTAATACCGGCAGTTATACCTGGAACAGGGAGGTTATGTGATACGAAGCATGACAGGCTTCGGAAGAGCCGAATACTCGGAAAACGGCTCGACCATCGTTGTCGAGATTCACAGCGTGAACGGCCGTTTTTTCGATGTGCGCATGAAACTTCCCCGGCTGCTCTATGAGTACGAGCTCGAGCTGCGGAAAATAACACAGGAATACGTCTCGCGCGGCAAGGTTTCCGTAACGGTGAACCTGAACAGCATGAACGCCCGCGCCGAAGGTCTTGAAATGGATTATTCCCTCGCCGACAAATATATCGCCCTGTCGCGGGATATTGCCCGGCGGTATGATATAGACGATACCATGGATACCCGCACGCTCATGGCGTTTCCCGATGTTATCATGTCCGGTGACGATACCGGGCTGGCCGAAGAATTCTGGGCCAGAACGGAAAAGGTCATGCGGTCAGCTCTCGAAATTCACCGGGCGATGAGGGAAAAGGAAGGTTCCGCCATAGGGGATGATATACAATCGAGGCTTGCAGTAATCAACGGGTATCTCGGGCAGATCGAGAACCGTATTCCCGAGGTCAGGGAATCCAACAGGGAACGGCTTCTCAAACGTCTGGAAACACTTGTCGGCCAGGATAAAATGGACGAAATCAGGTTCTCGATGGAAGCGGCGCTCTATGCTGACCGTCTCGATGTTACCGAGGAATGTGTGCGTTTCAGGTCCCATAACGAGCAGTTCGCCCATGAGATCGCACGGGAAATAACATCCGGGAAAAAGCTCCTGTTCCTGCTCCAGGAAATGAGCCGCGAGGCGAATACCATCGGCTCGAAAATAATGGATGCCGAATGCGCACAGATTGTGGTGAAAATAAAAGAAGAGCTTGAAAAGATGCGTGAACAGGCCGAAAATATGGAATAACCGTAATTACTGTTCCGGAACCATCAGGAGAATGCATATTATTGAGATGCCGGTAATCGGTTGAATGACGATACATTGTGCATGTTTTGAATGTTCAGCCTGAAACAAGTCAGGGTGACGGTCATAAGAACCTGTTTCGGCATCAAATTCGAAGAAAATAATAATTATTGTCATGTACAGAAAAGGAAGCATGATTCAGGTCTTGAAACATGTCATTCCGTACCGGTTATTATACCCAGAGAACCATTTCCGGATTCGGGAGCCGAAAGAACTCATCGGGCCGATGAAATTACGAGAATATGAGGTAATATGGTAAACCAGGAATCCGCTTCAGGAGGCATTCCCGGAAGGTGTATGATTTTTGTCATTTCCGCGCCATCAGGAGCGGGGAAAACGAGTGTTCTGCACCGGGTGCTGGAATATCATCCGGAGCTCGTTTTTTCCGTTTCGGTCACTACCCGTCAGCCGCGCGGAAACGAACGTGACGGGATCGATTACCATTTTGTCGATGACAAGCTTTTTGACGAGTATATCAGGAAGGAAGAATTTGTCGAATGGGCGGTTGTACACGGATGCAGGTACGGGACCCTGAAAAGCGAGGTACAGGCTGCCCTCGATAGAGGCCGTTCGGTTATCATGGATACCGACACGGTGGGAGCGTTTGCCATAAAAAAACATTATCCGGAGGCGGTTCTCATTTTTATTACCACGCCTTCGCCCGAAATTCTTGACGATCGTCTGAGGAAACGTGATACGGAATCACCCGAGCGTCTTGAAAAAAGACTGTCGGCCGCTCCGAAAGAAATAGCAAAAATGAAAGATTATAATTATATAGTAGTAAATGATATCCTGGATTCTGCGGTTTCGCGGCTTCATTGCATAATCGAGGCCGAGAAACTCAGAAGCGGGAGAGTAGTACTGACATTAGCTGAATGGAGGAAATACCTTGGTTGAGAATGAAAAAACTACCCCCGTGGTGGAAAAAGTATTTGGAAATCTTGATTTCGAGAGTATTAATATTGACAATGTCGATGTCAATCCATACGAAGTAGTTGTGGCAGTGGCCAAGACAGCGCGGGAAATCAACGACAAAGCCCGCAAATTCCTCGGCCCGGAAATCGAGGTTCGGCCCACTATAATGGCAATGGATAAACTGGGTAAAGGCGATATAACTTTTATCTATGATGAAGATGAACTCCATCCGGCTCCGGAAACTCCGGCAGTAAAAGAATGATTTCAGACGATTCCGGGCTTCTCGCCGCGTTTGTTGCCCAGCGCATGGAAATGGGCGAGACAGAATGGTATTTCAAGCCCGATATGGCACAGGTAAAGAACGCCGGATCGGCAAAACCACGACCGGCGCATGTCACACCCTCGGCTGCAGCGGCTGCACGGACAGGACAGGAACACCCGGCCGTCCCTGAAAAAGACGCGGGTGAATGCGCTCGCCCGGATGTGAGTGAAGAAGCCATCAGAGCCCAGTCGGGTCTTGACGAACTATACGGAGCGGTATGCGGGTGCACACGGTGCGGTCTGGGTTCTCTGAGGAAAAAGTTTGTGTTCGGTGACGGCAACCCCGATGCGGATATCATGTTCATCGGCGAAGCTCCGGGAGCCGATGAAGATGCCCAGGGACTGCCGTTTGTCGGACGCGCCGGGCAGCTTCTCACCCGTATGATAGAAGCCATCAAATTCACCCGCAGAGAGGTGTACATCGGGAACATTCTCAAGTGCCGCCCTCCCGGAAACCGCGATCCCAAGGCCGACGAAATCGAGATGTGCGAACCGATTCTCATCAGGCAGATCGAAATAATCAAGCCTGCCATTATCTGCGCCCTCGGGAGGATAGCCGGGCAGACACTTCTCCGGACCAATTCCACTCTCGGGGCTCTCCGCGGGAAAGTACATGACTATCATGGGGTGAAACTGATGGTGACATATCACCCCGCGGCGCTTTTGAGAAATCCGAACTGGAAACCGGGAGCATGGGAAGACCTCAAATTCCTTCGCCGTGAGTATGACGGATTGGAGATAGTATAGGGGGCGGTGAAAAAGTATCTTTTTCACGCGCCCGATAACGAAATATGTCGTTTTGGTGCTGTCCCCGGATCATTGATCGGGGAGTGAAAGGGCAAATAAATCGGGCCCCGGATCATTAATCCCCGAATATTTGATCGGGGAGGGATTCGTGCCGACCCTTGACAGCTTGAATCCATACATGTGATGTTTTCACCAGGTTTTTTAATGGCTGAACGTACTACCGTAACTCTGGATCGCACACCGCCCCAGGCGCCGGATATCGAGCGGGCGGTTCTTGGCTCGATGCTTATCGACCGTGAGGCTGTCGGGAAGGCAATCGAGCTTATCAACGAGGAGTGTTTCTACAAACCCATCCATCAGGTATTATACAGGGTTCTGACCGATCTCTATGACCGTAACATCCCCATCGACCAGCTCACGGTCGCCGAACATCTCCGTCAGAGGGGACAGCTCGACACTATCGGCGGGGAACCCGCGATCGCATCCCTCATGAATGAAACCGGGAGCTCGGCAAACATCGATTATCACTGCCAGATTCTCAAAGAAAAATCCCTCCTGAGAAAAATAATCACCGTCACATCATCCGTCCAGAACATGTGTTTCGATGAAAAGGCAAACGCCCTGAATGTCATGGATACACTCGAAGCGAATGTTTTCCAGCTTTTCGGGCTCCGTCACTCGAAGTCCAGCGAGCCTTTTTCCGACATCGTATTCAAGGCGCACAAGGAAATCCTTCACAAGGCCGAAGCCAAGGATTTCATCACCGGAGTGGATACGGGATTCACCCAGCTCAACAAGATCACGGGGGGATGGCAGAAATCGGATTTCATCATCCTTGCCGGAAGACCGTCGATGGGTAAAACGGCGCTGGCGCTCGATCTTGCCAAGAACGCGGCAGCCAAGAACGTGCCTGTCGGTCTGTTCAGCCTTGAAATGTCCTCCACGCAGCTTGTGATGCGATTGCTTTTCAATGAAGCACGGTTTGACGGATCGACGCTTTCGACCGAGAAAAAGAAGCCCGAAGACTGGACCCGGCTCAACGATGCCTGCTCACGTCTGCTCAACTATCCCGTTTTCATCGATGACACCCCCGGGCTTTCGAGCATGGAACTGAGCGCAAAAGCGAAACGGCTCAAAGCGGAATACAACATCGGGCTCATCATCGTGGATTATCTTCAGCTCATGGAGGGAACGAGCAAGGAATCGAGGCAGCAGGAGATTTCTTCCATATCACGGAATCTCAAGGGGCTGGCAAAGGAGCTCGAAATACCGGTTATCGCGCTGAGCCAGCTTTCGCGGGCGCTCGAACAGCGGAGCGGCGATCACAGGCCGCAGCTTGCCGACCTCAGAGAATCCGGGGCGATAGAGCAGGATGCCGACCTGGTCATGTTCATTTACCGGGCGTCTGTGTATGGTTTGTCTGCCGAGTATACCATCCTCGAAGAGCATATCCCGCAGGATCAGGTGGCCGAGGTTATTATCCGCAAGCACCGTAACGGGCCCATCGGGACTATACTCCTGCACTGGACCAAGGAACATACACGGTTCGGAGAATTTTCGTATGTCAGCACGGATGATTATTTTTAATCAGGAATAAACAGGAGCGGTATATAAAGAAAGCAGCGATATGACCGTATTGATAAGAGCATATACCCGTTTTGCCGCCTGGCTGGCCGATATTATCATAAAGCCGGTTTATGAGCTTGGTGATGTGATGATTTTTATCGGCAAGCTCATAACGACGGTACCGAGCATACCGAAAAGCCGCAGGCTCATTCTGGATTCCATGCTGGAAATCGGGGTACACTCGATCCCTATCGCTTTTGTGATTTCCGTGTTTGCCGGAGCGACCACCGCCTGGCAGTCGAATTACCAGCTTGAAGAGTATATGAGCATGCGGTATCTCGGGACCGCGGTGTCGAAATCGCTCATTCTCGAGCTCGGGCCCGTGCTGACAGGGCTTGTTGTGGCAGGCCGTGTGGGAGCATCCATAGCCGCTTCGCTTGGCGCGATGCGGGTGACCGAACAGATAGACGCCCTCTCGACCATGGCCATCGATCCGGTCAGGTATCTCGTTCTTCCCCGCGTCATTGCAGCGATGGTCATGGTACCCATGCTGACGATTTACAGTGTGTTTTTCGGCATCATCGGCGGAATGTTCGTTTCGATGAAATTTCTTGGAATTTCAAAAGGAATATTTATATTCGGACTTAAGCATTATTTTTACTATACTGATGTAATGGTATGTCTTGTTAAAGCCATGGTTTTCGGAACAGGGATAAGCATTTTAGGCTGCTATCACGGATTCAACACGACCGGAGGCGCCGAGGGAGTCGGTAAAGCGGCGATCAAGGCGTTTGTCTATTCGGCGATATTCATACTCCTGAGCGATTTCGTGATCGCGGCGATAGCGTTTTAATTATGGTTAAAATTGAACTCATAGGTTTACGGAAATACTTCGGCGGCAAACCGGTGCTCCGTGACGTGAATCTCGTTGTCCACGAAGGTGAAACCCTTGTGGTCATAGGACGGTCCGGGTGCGGAAAGAGCGTTATGCTCAAGCACATGGTCGGACTCATGAAACCCGATGCGGGGAGAGTGTTTGTGGGCGGCGAAGATATAATCGGATTAAACGAGCACCAGTTATTCAGAATCCGGAATAAAATCGGGTTTCTTTTCCAGGGCGGAGCTCTTCTCGATTCGCTTACAGTCGGCGAAAACGTAGGACTGGGACTTTCGGAACACCTTGCCTTTACTCCCTCGGAAATTCAGCGTATCGTATCTGAAAAACTCAACATGGTAGGCATGGGCGGAATTGAAAAATACATGCCCTCGGATTTGTCAGGCGGCATGAAAAAAAGAGTCGCCCTGGCGCGCGCTATTGCCATGAATCCTGAAATCGTCATGTATGATGAACCCACGACGGGGCTCGACCCGATCATGGCGGATTCCATTAATGAACTTATCATATTCCTGAAGAAAATGCTCAATATAACGTCGGTGGTGGTTACCCACGATATGTCGAGTGTCCGGAAGATAGCTGACCGTGTGGCGATGCTCCATAACGGGGAGATTGTCTTTACCGGGACACCGGAAGAACTCGATGCGACAGATAACGAGGTAGTCCGGCAGTTCGTCGAAGGACGTGTGGAAGGCCCCATCAAGCTTGCGGTCAAGCGGTATATAACTGAGTATGACGGTCAGGGATCGGATACCGATTTCAGGACAAGAAGAATCAGAGAGGATATAACCCAGTGACAAAGCAGTTTTTCCGTATAGCCCGTTACATGTATCGATATAAAATCCTCGTTTTCATAGGATTTACATGTTCTCTCGGATATGCGGCGCTCAACGCTTTCAGCGTTTATCTCGTGGGCCCGTTCATGAAGACGCTCTTTCTCATGAACAAGGAAATGCCGGTGACGGTTACCGCCCCGGATCAGACCATCCGCTCCATGACCTTTTTCGCCCGCCTCAAAACATTTTTCCAGACGATGTTCGACGGTTTTCTGGGACAGGGCACCCCCCGGGAAGTGCTGACGCGGCTCTGTATGCTCATAGTAATCTCCATTGTAATAAAAAATATATTTTCCTATCTTCAGGGTTATGTCATGGCCTATGTCGAGCAGGGAACGATCAGTAACCTCCGCGAGGATATTTATACCGCGTATCATCGTTTACCGCTCCGTTTTTTCCAGAAACGGAAAACCGGCGACATGATCAGCCGTGTCATCAATGACTGCAACACCATCAACGAGAATCTCAATAACTCATTTATAAACATAATGAAAGAGCCTATCAACATCATCATGATTCTTGTGGTGATGATTCTCATGAGCTGGCGGCTTACATTTTTTACTTTCCTCATTGCCCCTCCGAGTTTATATATTATCAGACGTATAGGGAAAAAACTCCGCCGTCGCACGGTGCGCACTCAGAGCTGCATCGCGGCGATAACATCTATTCTGGAGGAAACATTTTCCGGTATCAGGGTTGTCAAGGCTTTTTCCATGGGTAAATTTGAAGTTGAGCGTTTCAATACTGCAAACAGGGCATATTTCAAGTCGCTGATCCGTCTGGTTCAGATGAGACGGCTTTCTCCCCCGGTGACCGAGGTTCTCGGTGTCGGTATGGCGGTAGCTGTGCTCTGGATCGGCGGTATCATGGTGCTTGAATACAAAATGCTCGATCCCGGGGATTTTCTTGCGTTTCTTACCCTCCTGTTCATCCTCATGCAGAGCGCGAAACGGATGAGCGAGGTCACCGTGAAGATTCAGGTCGGTGTCGCCGCAACCGATCGTGTTTTTGAAATTATCGATTATCCCCGCGATATCCTCGATCCGCCCGATCCGCGTTTCCTTGACAAATTAAGTGAAAAAATCGTTTTTGATAATGTATGGTATGAATACGATCCCGGAGTGCCCGTTCTGAAAGGTATCGACCTGGTTATCAGGAAAGGCGAAACCATCGCCATTGTTGGGCCTTCGGGCGGCGGTAAATCGACCATGCTCGACCTTATTCCCCGGTTTTTCGATCCGATCCGGGGTTCGGTCATGATTGACGGACATGATATCAGGGAATACCGTGTAGAGGACCTGCGCCATCTCTTCGGCATTGTAACGCAGGAGACGATTCTGTTCCATGACACCATACGATCGAATATTGCCTACGGGCGTCCCGATATTCCGCTTGAGGATATTATCGATGCGGCAAAAACCGCCAATGCCCATGATTTTATCATGGAGTTCGAGAAGGGGTACGATACCATAATCGGCGACAGGGGAACCAAGCTCTCGGGCGGCCAGAAGCAGCGGCTCGTCATCGCCCGTGCCATACTCAAGAATCCGCCGGTGCTCCTGTTCGACGAGGCAACGTCAGCGCTCGATTCAGGCGCTGAAGCCGAAGTGCAGGCAGCGATTGAAAAACTCATGCGGGGCAGAACCTCGCTTGTCATAGCGCACCGTCTTTCGACCATTCAGTCGGCGACGAGGATAGTCGTTCTGGACCGGGGACGGATAGTCGAAACGGGTACGCATCAGGAACTCTATGGGAAAAAGGGTGTATACCGGCGCTTGTATGATCTTCAATATGCAAACGCGGTACATTCGTACTGAAGTAATCACATTAACGGGTAATGTGCCCAGGAAGGCATGGAAAGGAGGTATATGGCCGAAATAACATAATGCGAGATTTCTGTTGTTGCACGCATCACACGGGGAAACTCATTGCATACGTTTTCCCGATAATTCACAGAGGAGTAGATATGGTAGGTGGTACAGTAAAATGGTTCAATGAAGTTAAAGGATATGGCTTCATTACGATGGATGACGGGAAAGAGGTTTTTGTCCATTACTCCGGAATAAAGGGTGATGGATTCCGTACGCTCGGCGAAGGCGATGCCGTGGAATTCGAAGTCACCGAAGGTCCAAAAGGACTTCAGGCGGTAAACGTACAGCGGGCGAAAAAACCATGAAAACGTAACGGACGGTTATCCCGTTATATATCACTGTATTAAATGCGGAGTATGAAATGGCACTAGGTAAAGTAAAGTGGTTTAACGAAGTGAAAGGTTTTGGATTTATCATCGTGGACGATGGGAAGGAAGTGTTCGTCCATTACACCGGAATTAAAGGTGAGGGATTCAAAACTCTTAACGAGGGTGACAGTGTGGAATTTGAACTCACCGAGACACCCAAGGGACTTCAGGCGGTGAATGTGCAGCGGGTAAGTCAATGAAGATGATGGGATTCATTGGGGAGATTCATCGGATTTAATGTGGGGTAAGAAATGGCACTAGGTAAAGTAAAATGGTTCAACGAAGTTAAGGGTTTTGGGTTCATTACAATGGATGATGGGAAAGACGCATTCGTTCATTACACTGGAATTACGGGAGATGGATTCAAGACACTCAATGAAGGCGACGACGTGGAATTTGAAGTAACAGACGGTCCAAAAGGACTTCAGGCTGTCAATGTGCATCGAATGAAGTGACGGCCGGACAAGAGGTCTCCTTGCGGAGGCCTCTTTTTTTATGCGCAACGGAAAGGATTTCGGGCACGACCGTGACGAGGCTGTGCCCTTTTTATATGGATAAATTTAAAGGGCGGAAAGTATGATGTGTGTTAAACATGACGAATTACTTCACTGTGTTTATTTACGAAACAGATGCCGAAACAAGTTTGTCATGACCGTCATCCTGAACTCGGTTCAGTTTCTGACCCGGATTATCAGTATAAATATTGACCACGAAAAAACTAAGGCACAAAGGGACATAATAGACTATTAATACTATTGTTAGTGACAATTTAATACTGACATCAAAAAGATATTTCAGGCACAAATCCGCGAAAATCCGTGTTCCATTAAAGTTTATGAATGGATCGGGCAAATAGCCTGTTACAGGTAAAATTTTATATCGCCATGTATTGAAAACTCTTTCATACAGTGTTTAAACTGACCATATTGATAAAGAATCATAACACGCTGTACTACTTGTATGTATATTTTGTATTACGGGTTTTCCGCAGACGTGTTTTTTCGGAAAGCAGAAAACTTCAGACCGTATAGGAGGGCTGTGAAAAAGTATATTTTGCACGAACCCCATGACGAAATGTGTTGTTTTGTTATTGTCAAGGGCATGTAAATCGGCACTTTGTGCCGACCCTTGACAACTTATATCCAAGTAAATTGTGTTTATCACAACGCTTATAGAGCTTTATTATATTTGACATTCAAACATGATCCGGTGGAAAAGGAGAGGGAACGCATGCACAGGCAAAACCAGAAACACCAGACGAGCCGCCGTGCTGTGCTGAAGAGCGCGCTGGCCGCGGGGACCTTATTCGGAGCTGCTTCGACCGCAGGGGCCGAGACCATCAGTTTCAAACGTACGGGACCGAACGATCTGATCAGGATCGGCGCTCTTTCATGCGGAGACGGGACCCATACGAAAGGGCTCTGGGCGCCGCTCATCAACGGGGTGGATAAAACGAGGACGACCGGCATGGTGATTACCCACTGCTGGGATGTGATAGAAGCATCGAAAGAGGCGTTCGCAAAAAAGTTCAACTGTACGCCGGTGAAGAATTTTGACGATATGGTCGGCAAGGTGGACGGTATTCTCAACGGGGACTATTATGCCATAATGTGCAATCATAAGCTCAACCAGCCCTACCTCGAAGCAGGAATGCCGACATTCGTGAACCGTCCCTTCGCCAACAGCATGCGCATCGCCCGCGAGACACTGGCTCAGGCCAGAAAAGGCGACGCCCCGCTCATGTGTACCTCCTCGTTTGAATTCACCCGGGATGTGCAGGTCGTGAAAACCCAGGTTAAGGACTGGAAAATCATGGGATATACCGCCGATAACTCGATGAGTGACTATTCGACGCATGGCGTGCACGGGCTCTGGATGTGTCTCAAGGTTGTCGATGACCCGGTGGTGAGCGCCGCATATATCACTCCCGACTGGAAAAAACCCAACGGGCTCGTTGTCGTCGAACACAAGGCAAAAGAGGACGGGAGCATTTATTACGGCGCCTTGCAGGAGATACCGGGAGGGCTGACGAATGCCCATATCAAAGTTTATACCGAGGGGGCAAAATTCTTCGAACAATGGCTCTGGTGGGAAAGAGGACCCCATGACCGCGACTTTGCGATGTGGACTCCCATGCTGCTCTATTTCCAGCTCATGGTGGAAAAAGGCAAAGCGGAAATGCCCGAACCGTACGAAGATATCGAGCGCAAAACGGCCACATACCTCGCCGCTTTCAAATCGCATCTCGAAGAAGGCGGCAAACCGGTCAGGCTGGCCGATCTCGATGATGAATGGAACGGCGCTCTCATGGGAGGAGAGGAAATAATCGCGGCGTACAGGAAATATTTCGGCCTGGGGAAATGAATTTCGAAGGATACTTCGGCGACGGAAGCACATAGAATCGCGGGATGTGCAGTCACACCTGAGAGCGGTCGATACGGACCGGATATAAAAAATCCGCCACCATTGAATTTCTGTGTGACGGGTAAAAAAATTGCAGGGTCCTTTGAAAAAACGCTTTCTGCAAAGCATTTTAAGGGAACTTTATAGTCACTTACAAGCTTTTTGCTCTCGCTATCCGCATAAGCGGAGTCACGGCGAAAGCGCAGCCCCAAGGGACAGCCCTCATCGGTGTAAACATAAAAGGTTTTTTTTATAGGTGGACCCTGCACTCCAAATATGATTGAAGTACGGGCATAAATCAAGCAAATAATTTTTAATGTCAGATGTATTTTTCTTATTTTTATATTGCTTTTACCCGCAGAAGGATTTATGCTTAGTATATATTAATAAAAGTCTAAGACTGATTTGCGAACAGGTGTGCACCTGTGCGGGGGGAGTATTGTGGAGCGTTTGGTAAACTGTTGTAATTCAAGGGCTTTGCTGGATTATGTAAAAAGGCACTGTCCCGAGCTTCTCGATACCATTTTTGACGATCTCGATCCCTATTTCGAGACGGTCGGAAATGTTGAGGAATATCTCCGTGACGAGCATAACTGGATATCGCAGCAGGTCATGACGAAGCTCTTCGAACGAATCCGTCTCCATGTGGGCGAACCCGAGGTTGCCCGTGAGATTGGCCATGAATCCATAATCTACAGAAGCTTCGGGTATATTGAAAATATCTTTATCAAGGTAATCGGCCACCCGTACCTCTCTATCCGTCGCGCCGCTGCAATCAATGAGAAGTTCAACAAAACGAAAGAGGTTATTGTGGTCGAGTCCGACTGGGCTCATGCGATTGTGCGCCTCAAGTGGTTCGAAAACATAGGCTCGACGAAAGATATCTGCCTTTACAATCTCGGGATATATGAATCTATTCCGACAATATGGGGACTTCCCCTCGGTAAATTGACAGAATACAAATGCCAGTTCAGCGGTGATGAGTATTGCGAATTCAGGCTGGAATGGGACAAGAAATCAATTCTCGCGCTCGTATTCGGGCTTTTTACGGAACGCCGTCAGATTCTGAAAGATTCACTCGCGGAACTCGAGCGGGAAAAAAAGCTGCTCGAACGCAAGTACCTTGAGGTCGCTCATCTCAACATTGAGCTCAACAGGCGTATCAACCGTCTGACCTCGCTCAATGCATCGTCCAAGGCCACGGCATCCATTCTCGATACGGATAATCTTCTCGAGGTTGTGATGTCCCTCATCCAGACCGTCATGCATTTTGACCGCTCCATCATCATGCTCGTGGACGAGAAAAATGATACGCTTGTTCCGGTCAAGATATCCGGCGGCTACAGTGACAATGTCAGGAAACTCAGCGGCTATTCCATACCGCTCAAACGAACCCAGAACATTCTTGCCCGGGTAGTCGATACCGGAACAGCACAGATCATCCCCGATGTCGATTCGTCGTTTCTGCGAAAAGAAAATCTCATTCTCAAGGAATTCCATCCCCGGTCATTCGTTGCGGTCCCGCTTATAACGCATAACAAGGTCATCGGTGTAATGGCCGCGGAGCGGAACGAGGGATTGAAGGATTTCACATCGGATGATCTCGAGTATGTCATGAATTTCTGTAACCAGATTGCGATTTCCCTCGATAATGCCCGTCTTATGGAAGACATGAAACAGTCGTTCGTTTCGTCCATACTCTCGCTCGCTTCCGCTCTCGAAGCAAAGGACCCCTACACCCGCGGCCATTCGAACAGGGTTGCCTTTTACACGACCCTTATAGCCCGAAAAATGGAGATGGAAGAAGAGCACATCGAAAAAATCCGTCTCATGGCGCTCATGCATGATATCGGTAAAATCGGCATACCCGATTCTATAATTCACAAACGGGGCAAACTCACCAATAATGAGTTCAATTATATAAGGCGCCATCCCATGGTCGGGCTCCGTATCATTGAACCCCTGCTTGCCTACAATCCCCTTATCGGACTGATGAAAAGTCATCATGAGCGTTATGACGGCCTGGGATATCCGGACGGACTTTCCGGCAAGAACATCCCGCTCGAAGCCCGTATTATGGCTGTTGCCGATTCCTTTGACGCGATGACAACGAACCGTCCCTACCGAGCCGCCCTGACCCGTGAGGAGGCGCTCGATGAATTGCAAAAGAACAGGGGATTTCAGTTCTGTCCGAAAATCGTTGATGTATTTACGGAAATTGTATCATCCATGCCTGTGGAACATCTTGATTTTATTATAAATGGCCTTAATGAACCGGACGCCTTCGAGTATGTGTACAATAACGGAAGCATTTTACCGAAATTATAACAGCATGTTTTAAGAGGGCTGTGAAAAAGTATCTTTTTCGCACGTCCGGTCAAGAAATATATTGTTTGTTCGCTGTCAAGGCCATGTAAATCAGCACTCCGTGCTGACCCTTGACAGATTTTATCCACAATTACGGGGTTTTTCACAAGGCTTTTTAGTACGTATATCAATAAATCCATGTCCTGTGGATTTACGCTCATTTCTCAATTACATACGGTCAACGGGTTGAATGAATAGTCCGGAAGGTTCGGAGGGGGTGCCGCGCTTTCTTTATTATTGACCAACTGTTGAGTTGGGCAATTTTTGCCGCTTTGTACTTTTTCTGAACCGGAAAAAATGTATAGTTCATCTTTCCCCATCGGGTGTCTGCTTTCAAGATGGAAATGTATCCTCTTTGTTTTATAAATAGTTGCAAAAATTTTTAACAGTTTTCTCCGATGGCACTTTCTTTGCTCTACCAGTGAATGAACAGGGGAGCAAGTGTTCATGGAGAAGCAAACACTCTTTTCCGGCCATAATATGCGTAAGAATATTCGGATTCCCATCCGGGAATGACAATACTTGCACAATAAAACAGTGATTATGAGCTCATTGAATAACAAGAAAAAGGATGTTTTTTTTGTAAAGTCGCGTGAAATATAGCCGATTATATATAGTTATCAGCAGTTATTTCAAAGTATAGTCATTGCAATAAGATTCAGACGATCTACAGTCCTGAAACGGATTCAGGGTGACAGGGGCAATACAATCAGGCCGTCATATGGAATCGTATTAATCACTATAAGCTATTCAATAAAAAGGGGGTGCATTCGATGAATATCTCCCGGTTTTTCCAGGCGAAACCGAATGTCATGCTTTTCCGGCATGCACCGTTGTGGTTTTGCATAAGGTATTTGCGTTTGCTGGGTACCGTGTACTATATTGTGAACCGTCGTGAACGTCATCTGATCGAGCGAAACATCATGACGGTTTTTGGCGGCAGCACAAAAGCGCCCAGGATCATTAAAAAGACGTTTGAGGGAATTTTTTCACATTATGCCGAAAAACTCATCATGGCCCACAGAGGTTATGATCACGTGAAGAAAGAACTCCGTCAGGCCATGGAGTACTCGGGTCTCGAATATCTCGACAAGTCGCTGGAAAAGGGAGGAGCGATCCTGATAACGGCTCATCTCGGAGGTGTCGAATTTCTTCCCCTGGCTCTTGCGCTCCGTAATTATCCTGTTACCATGGTAGTCAATTTTCAGACACAGCTTCTCAAGGAAAGCCTGATGCAGCGCGCAGCAGAGGTGAATGTGGAGCTTATCGACGGTAAAAGCGGCAACATCATGGCTCAGGCCATGGAAGCTCTTCACCGCGGGAGAATACTGCTCACCGAGTGTGACGAGATAGATGCATGGAAGCCCAAGGGCAACAGGTTTATCCAGGCTTTCGGCGGCCAGATTCTTCTCGACCGTTCCCTCGAGATCATGTGCCGGCGCAGCGGTTCCACCCCGCTTGGCTCGTTCATGATCCGGACCGCCAAAGGATACCGTCTCTCCATAGTACCGTTCAGCGATATGGAGGAGGTTGTCCGCGAGGGACTGTCCGAGGCGATTCTGAAGAAGTTTGAACAGGTTGTCATGACGTTTCCGGATCAGTGGTATCAATGGAAAAAATTTCACAAGATGCGCCCGGAGATTGCATGACAAGTTCAAACGGTGTTTTAAAAATCAGTTCGGCCAGTATCGGAGCATATAATCTTGATTTCTGCATGGACATAACCCACAGCCTGGCTTCACGGTCGTCGTCGGTCAATATTTTTACAACGCTCGAAACGGACAATGGGCTCAGGGGGTATGGAGAGTGTGTTCCCCGCTCCTATGTTACCGGGGAGACGCCCGAGAGTGTGATGGAATCCCTCAGGCGTATTGTGCCGGAAATAACCGGGGATACCTTTGCCGATCCCGGAGATGTCGTTGTAAAACTCGAGCGGCTCGGCATGTCCCTGCGTGACGCCGGGAATCCGGCGGCGCTCTGTGCTGTCGAGCTTGCCGTGCTCGATCTGGCGGGTAAATACTGGAATACAAGTGTTTCGGATATCCTTGGATTTGCCGAATCGGACGAACCGCTCTTTTACAGTCTTGTCATTCCTTATCTCAAGGGGAAAACGCTCGAAAAATTCATCAGCCATGCCGCTCCCTACAACTTCGGGCATGTGAAAGTGAAGGTGGATGACAACGATCCCGCGGGTCATGTATCCCGCATACGGTCATTGACCGGTGACAAGACGGAAATCCGGGTGGATGCCAACTGTTCATGGAACAGGAAGAACGCGCCCGTTTTCATGAGCGAACTGGCGGACCTGGGCGTGGTATCGGTCGAGCAGCCTCTTCCCCCGGACGATATCGAGGGAATGGCGGCAATCAGGGGAAAGGGTCTGCCGCTCGTCACGCTCGACGAAACGGTGAAAAATCCAGGCGATGTCGAACGTGTGGCCGCCGCGGGGGCGTGTGATGTGGTCAATGTGCGCATCTCCAAGTGCGGTGGAATACTCGGCGCTCTCCGTGTGACCGCGGCGGCGCGGAAGCATGGAATCGGTTTTCAGCTCGGCGCGCATGTCGGGGAGAGCTGCGTGCTTTCTGCTGCCGGAGCGCATCTTGCCCATGGAGTATCCGATTTCCGCTGGCTCGAGGGCTGTTTCGGAACGCACCTGCTGAGGAAGGATCTCTGCGATGAGGAATTCCGTTTCGGTTATGCAGGCCGTGTCGATCTGCCGAAAGGACCCGGGCTCGGAGTCGTCGTTTCGGAATCCCGGATGAATGCGGCGCGGAAGTATGAAGAAAAAGTCACTTCTGCCTGATCGCACTGTAACGGAGCGGTTTCGGGCAGAGATTTCCGTTTCGAGAGGAAGGTCTTTTGAAAATCAGCGGTTTTTCCTTCGTCCGCAATGCGATCAAACTCTATTATCCCGTGGTTGAGGCAATCAGGTCCGCCCTTCCGCTCGTCGATGAATTTGTCATAGCGTGCGGAGATTCGGATGACTCGACTACCGACGCTATCCGTGCCATCGATGATCCCAAAATAAAGATCATCGAGACTGTCTGGGACAAAAACTATTTCGTCAAAGGAGCAGTCAACGCGGTGCAGTCCAATATTGCGCTCGATGCCTGTACCGGGGACTGGTGCATGTATCTCCAGGCGGACGAGGTTGTTCATGAACGATACCTCCCGGTGCTCCGTGAAAAGATGAAGCGTTATCTCGATACACCCGCCGTGGAGGGACTGCTGTTCGATTATGTGCATTTTTACGGTTCTTACGATCTTTACCAGGCCGGGCACAACTGGTACTCCCATGAGGTCAGGATCGTCCGCAACGGAATCGGTGTGAGATCATGGCAGAGCGCTCAGGGATTCCGTATCGACGGACGAAAGCTCAGGGTCGTTCCCGCGGGCGCGGAAATCTACCATTACGGCTGGGTACGGCCCCCGGTGAGCATGATGAAAAAGCAGATAGCGCTCGCATCGGTGCACCATGACAGAGCGTGGGTCGATGACCGGTATCCGGACGAGGCAGCCGAATTCGATTTCGGGTCGCTCAAGACCTGCCGCCCTTTCAAAGGCACACATCCGAAAGTCATGGAATCGCGAATCAATGAAATGAAGTGGACTGTCAGACCCGGCAGGCCGAACAAGAAAGACCACAAGCACGACCGTCTCTGGGTACGCGCGCTCACATTCATCGAAAACTCCATTCTGCACCATAAAATCGGCGAATACAAAAATTACGTGCTTATCGACAATCTCCTGAAACGCAACGGATAATACAGTAATACAGGCCCGTGAACGAGTCAGGATTGCAGACCTGTTCAACTACTGCATCCGGAGCAGGACGCGCTGTTATTTTTTTCTCTCGGGGGCAAGACTGATGGCGTTGATGAATGACGTGTAGTCATGGGACTGCAGGGCGGCAGTCCGTGCATTGGGGTCGGAGAAGATGCGGGCGATATCGGCAAGAATCTGGAGCTGCATGCCCTGATCGCGCGCCGGGGTGAGCAGCATGAAGATAAGTTTTGCAGGTGCGCCGTCTATTGCATCGAAATCGATCCCCTCGTCAGAATGTACGGCCATGACAAACGGTGTGGTGATTTCGGTAAGCCGTGCATGGGGAACGGCGATATTCCCACCGAGGGCGGTTCCCATGATTTCCTCCCGGTCCCAGACCGATTTGTAGATACGGATGGCTTCGATCCCTGTTTCCGCCGAGGCGAGGCGGGCAAGTTCCATGATGACATCACGGCGTGTCGTGCTTTCCACCGATTTGAGATATCCGGCGGGTTTCAGGAGATTTATCAGTTTGAGCGGTTTCTTCTCGCGGATCATCCATTCCATTACCGGGCCGGAGAGCATGGTTGTCCCGAGAGCCATGACAACGAGCGCCACAAAGAGGTGTTCGTGTATGACCCCGTATTCGAGCGCGAGCAATCCGAGGATGATTTCCATTGCGCCTCGTGAGTTCATTCCGAACCCGACCGCAAATGATTCCCTGAAAGTCAGGCCGCCCCACCGGGCTCCGAGCGTGCAGCCGAAAATCTTTCCCGCGCAGGCGAGTAGGAACACGATGAGGATGAGCGGAACGTTGAAGTTGGTGGCGAAATTTACTCTCAAGCCGATAAAGGCGAAAAACAGCGGAGCAAAAATATTCATGGCAAACTGGTAGATGACATCCTTGGTCCGTTCGGTGAGGTGGTGTGAATCACCGACAGCTATGCCCACGATGAACGCGCCGAACACCGCGTGAATACCGAGCCACTGCGTCGCTGCAGCCCCGATCATGGTAAAGGCGAAAACAAACCCGAGTATGCCGCCGGGCCAGACAGTCTTACGTTCGAGCCAGGGGAGTATCCGGTGAAAAGCCCACCGGACGAATGTGAGGGTGATGACGGTGAACAGGACGGTGAATACTATTGTTTCCTGGGGGCTGTGTCCGTAAACCGCGCCGGTTCCCATGATACTGAGCACAATGCTGAAAATAATCCATCCGATGAGGTCGTTGAAAGCCGCCGCTGTCAGAACGAGCATACCCATGTCGCTTTTCAGAAGATTCATATCCATGAGTGTTTTGGCGATGACGGGCAGCGCCGATATGGACAGCGCAGTGCCCAGGAACAGCGAAAAGGTCAGTTTTTCTGAGGACTGGTCGAATCCCAGGAAATGAGGCCATGCCAAAGCAGCTCCAAATCCGAGAGCGAACGGTAACAATATCCCGAGAGAACTGACCATCAGGGCGGCGCGTCCCTGTTTCCAGACGGAGGAGAGGTTGATCTCGATTCCCGCAACGAGGAGCAGGAGCACCACCGCAACCGTGGTGAGCCCTTCAAGCGCTGTAAGTGTGTGCTCGCGCATGGGAAAGAGGAGATTCTGCAGTTCGGGCGCAAACGTTCCGAGAATTGTCGGTCCGAGAATGATGCCGGCGAGAATTTCCCCCACCACCATGGGCTGACGATACCGTCTGGCCACCTCGCCGAGAAACCTCGAAAGACCGAGCAGAATTCCGAGATCGAGCAGTACGATAGTTATGTCCTGTGTTCCAAGCATTATTCAATAATCTCTTGTTTGATAAAAAAGAATCCCACGCAGTTTGCTCCGGGAGTAGTCATTTAATCATATAATAAAACCCAAAGGGATGTACAATATGTGTTATAACACGATAAGGGACGTTTTTGTTGTAAGTATTAACGTTTTCGTTTACCCAATAAAACAATATCTCTGAGATCTTCGATATTTTTTGCGGCACGCCATCGTTTATGAAAATGAGGATCCTGTATTATCTGGGCAATTGCCGATAATGCCCGAAGATGGAAATTCCGTTCATCACGGGTTCCGGCCAGAATAAAAACGGTATCGACCCTGTGAGCAGTTTCAGAGAATGTAATACCCGGTATGCATCGGGCAAGGAGAATATCGAATGTATTCTCGCCATCGATAATGATATGGGGTATTGCAATTCCTGAAGCAATAACCGTGCTGCTTTCTTTCTCACGGTCGAAAAGTAATTGTAAATAATTACACAACTCCATGTTTATCCTCTTACACATTTTTTCGGCGACAAGGGAAAAAAATTCATGAAGATTCATGGATTTGTCCAAATCGACAATAATGCAGTTTTCAATGATTTTGTCAAATCGGTCCTCGATAATATTGTCCCGTTCCCTGATAATCTCCTTCAATTCCGATTCAAGGGAGTGGGTGGTGATTTCCTTTGAGGTGATTCTCCGGATGAGATGGAGCAGTGCATATTCACGGGTCGCTCTTATTTTCCCGTAAAACCAATATGAGAAAAGGCCTGCACAAATAAGGATCGTACTTGCAATCAACGCCTCTATGCCCATCTCGTATATCAGGATACAAAAACCGGCAATACCGATAATCTGGACCCAGGGGTATAATGGACATTTAAATTGGGGTTGGTAATTCTGAACATGACTTTCTCTCATGATGATGACCGACAGACAGGAAAAGATGTATGTCAGAATCAGGGCTGTTGATGCAACTTCGACAAGAATTTTGAGTTTCAGGAAAAGAGCTATCGTAATGAAAAGACCGGTTATTAAAATTGCATAGTGAGGGGTTTTGAATTTTTCATTTATTACCGCGATTTGTTTGGGGATTAATTCATCGCGCGCCAGAGCAAGGGGATACCGGGAAGCGGCCATGATTCCCGCATTTGCCGTCGAAATAAAGGCGAGTATTGCCGCGATTCCGAGGAGAATCATGCCTTTTTTACCCAGAAAAACAAACGCACCGTCGGATATAGGAGTGAGAGAATGATCGAGCTCACCTGATCCAAGCACCCCCGAAGTCACGAAAACTGTTAATGTATACAGAATGATTACCGTTGCGAGAGATAACAACATGCCAAGAGGTAATGTCCGGGAAGGATTTTTTACTTCTTCAGCAATACTGGTTATTTTCAGGAGTCCACCGTATGAAACGAAAACCAGCCCTGTGGTTGATAAAATCTTATAAAATCCATGAGGTGCGAATGGAGCAAGGTAGTGAATATTGACATTCGGGAAGCCGAAGGCGATATAAATCACCAAAAGCACCAGCAAACCGGCAACAAGTACAATTTGCAGTTTTCCTGCTTCTTTTATTCCAATAATATTGGTGATAATAAAAATGCCACACAGCACCAATGATATTACATAAATATTCGTACTGATAATGAGTTCCATAAAAGCGGCCATACCTACGAGGGCAAAGGCGCTCTTGAGAGAAAGGGAAAACCATGTCATTAAACCGTTGACTGTACCCACCACCGGACCCATGCTGCGCATGACGAAAAAGTATGATCCTCCCGCTTTAGGCATTGCTGATACCAATTCGGCTTCGCTTAACATTCCCATTAAAGCTAGAACTCCAGCAAGGAAATAGGAAAAAATAACGGCAGGTCCGGCTTGAGCATGAGCGAGTCCGGGAAGAATAAAGAGACCCGAACTGATCATTGCACCCGTTGCGATACAATAAACATCGAGCAGTGTCAGCTCTCTTTTCAATTTCATGGGAATAAAATCCTTATGGGCCGATATTGAAATAAATTATACTATATATTGATATTGATGATGTTGTGAAATAATGAAGACTTACTTTGAATTTCCGTAAATTTCAAGGTTAAAAGAAAGATATTGTTAAATAATCTCTTTTTCAAACTATATTTTTACTGCAAATAAAAAAAAGGGTTCATATCCGGACTCATTATTGAATTTATATGACAGCTAATGGATCAGGATACTTTATAAAACTTGATTTATAAAATATGATTATATATTTTAAAAAAATATTGTAAAAGCACAAGTTTCACATGTACGTCGATATGTTCATACTGGTGAAAACACAGATGCTGCTCCGGCGAACACATAGTGATGCCGATAGTCTGGACAGATGCCGTAACAAGTACGGCATGACCTCTTCGATATCACTGTTCGTTCACCGGAGCACTAATTCATAGACATGAGGATTCATGGATGAGTAATGCTTTACAGATGCTTGTGGAACGGGGAGTCATTGAACAGATTTCCGATGCGCCTGCACTCGAGAAAAGCCTGAACACGGAAATGTTGACTCTGTATGCGGGATTCGATCCGACCGGAGACAGCCTTCATCTGGGTCATCTCTTCCCGCTTCTGTGTCTCGCGCGGTTTCAACGTCTGGGTCACCGGCCCATCGGTCTTGTCGGAGGGGCGACTGCAATGATCGGGGACCCATCGGGCAAGGACGAGGAACGTCAGCTTCTGAGTGAGGAAGTCATCGCGGCCAATGTCGCATCTTTACGGAAGCAGGTTGAACGGTTTCTCGACTTCGACGGGAAAAACAGCGCTGTCATGGTAAACAATGCCGACTGGACAAAAGAGATTTCCTATCTCAACTGGCTCAGGGATGTGGGAAAGTATTTCTCGGTCAACTATATGCTCGGCAAGGAATCGGTCAGGCGCCGTATCGAAGACCGGAGCCACGGAATCTCGTACACCGAGTTTTCATACATGCTGCTTCAGGCGAATGATTTCCTCGAGCTTTATGACCGGTATGGATGTACGCTCCAGGTCGGCGGCAACGACCAGTGGGGGAACATCACCGCGGGAATCGATCTGATTCATAAACGCCGTCAGACGCAGGCATATGGCATAACCTTTCCGCTGCTGACCTCCTCGACCGGTGAAAAATTCGGGAAAAGCGCGGGAAACGCTGTCTGGCTCGATCCGGATAAAACGAGCCCCTACAGCCTGTACCAGTACTGGATACGCACCGATGACCGTGATGCGATACGGTTTCTCAAATACTTTACCTTTTTACCGGTCGGGGACATCGAAGAACTCCGCCGCACGGTCGAAGAAAAACCTGAGGCTCGGGAAGCCCAGCGGGTACTTGCCGAGATATCGACCCGGATGATCCACGGTGAAGAGGGGCTGGCGAAGGCTCAGAGAGCATCGGAAGTTCTGTTCGGCGGCGAAATTTCTGATTTTACAGACCGCGAGCTCGCCGATATATTTGCCGATGTGCCATCCTCGACTGTCGAGCGCGGCAGGCTCGAACAGGGGATCGGTGTGCTGGCGCTGTTCACTGAGGCCGGAATCACCAAATCCAACAGCCAGGCGCTCCAGATGCTCAAACAGGGGGGTATATATGTCAATAACACCCGTATCGATGATCAGCGCCTCGTTGTTACGCCGCAGTATCTTGCGAGCGATTCGATGATTGTCCTGCGGTCGGGAAAGAAGCGCTATCATCTGGTCAAAGTGACCCGACAGGACTGAAGCGGGTGTACACATACATTTCGGTGGCAAAACTCGCATGTATGAATTACTCCGTGAAAACCCGTGGTCTATCGATCACATGAGAGGAATGGGTAAATTTTTTTTCCCGCAAAAACGGTTGAATTTGCCATTTTGCCAAGATATGAGTATATTTTGATTGTATGACAAACTGATGGTGTGGGTATGATAGAAGAACAGTGCTTGTTACCGCATAATCGCTCGAATCTCAGCCAGGAAAAAATCAGGATTATCAATTCCGTTCTCAATAAAATTCCCCAGTTGTCACTGTCTGTGCGGAAGATTATTGAGATGGCTTCCGACAAGGATGTGGACTCGAAGGAGCTCGTCGAGGTTGCATCCTCGGACCCGGTGCTGGCTTCGAAAATACTGATGATGGTCAATTCCTCGTATTACGGGCTTAACCATAAGATTGACAATCTTCGTCTTGCCATCGTACTGCTCGGATTTAACGAGGTGCGGAATCTCGCCCTCCAGTTCGGGTTCATGCAAGCATTGAGCGGTCTGGATGTTGACAGGATGTACGATCCCAAAACGCTCTGGGTTCACTCATATCTTGTGTCCATATGCGCCGAATCATTTTCGCGCGAGGATGATCCCAAACGGGCGGGCGTTCTCATGACTCTGGGCATTCTTCATGATATTGGGAAATTCGCCCTTCATGCAATCGGAATCATGATGGAAAAGAAAGGTATCAAAATCGAGTCAAAAAAGGTTTTCCCTCCCGATGTCTCGTTACTTGTCATAGAAGAAAACCTGTTTGGAGTCAACCACAGCGTTATAGGTGCCATGCTTGCGGAACGATGGAATCTGTCGGAACGGACCTGCGCGGTGATCGAGCATCACCACTCACCGTTATTTTTAGATATCAGCGAGATACAGGATGAATATATCGAAGACATCACAATTACATGCATGTCGGATATCATTGTGAACAGTCTGGCGAATGACGGGAAAAAGTTCAGCGAACTTCACCCCGCCTTTTATGAGAGACTCGGTTTAATCCCTCCCCTTGAAAAACTCATTACCGATGAGCTCAGATTAAAAATCTCGACAGCCGAAGAATATGCCCGCAATCTCGAGTGAGAACAGAAAATAGGTCACGAGCCCGAACCTGTTTCAACAGGATGAAAATCCATGTTTATACTATTCGGGTGATGGTTGATAATCCATGGAGACCGGTGCGTCTTTATGGTCACCCAAACCGGGAACAGATGGCGGTTCCGGCGGTAAATCAATGAAATACCGTTCGGAACGGAAGCCCCGGCAGGCTTTGTATGATGCCGTTCTATGTCATTGTTTATCCCGAAGAACACCCATCCGGCTTTTCAGGCGGAATTGCAGCCCGTAAGTTCCCGCTCCCGGATATTTTTCTTTATGTATCTGGAAAATTAACAAAAAATGGTTTGATTTTTATTGATTACCATATTTTCTTATCATACATTGTGTAATATCAAGCATTCCACTACAAAATCAATACTTAATAATAACATATAAAAAAGGATTCAGGCGGTCTTATGGACAATACTCAATCAGACATGGCGCAGAATACTGAGAACCAATGGGTTATGACCCGAAAGGAAGATGTCAATCCCAAGCTTCTGAACATCGTAAGCGCAGTGCTTGATATTTTCCCGGAGCTGCCCGATTCGGTTCAGAAGATCATGACGATGGTGTATGATCCCAAAACCAGTTCCCGTGAAATCGCCGAAATTGCCGCCGCAGATCCTGTGCTGGTGAGCAACATACTCAGGAAACTCAATTCGGCCTATTATCAGATCGACCGTAAGATCGAGGACATCAATTTTGCAATCATTGTCATGGGATTCAATGAGATCAGGGATCTTGCCATACAGACGGGTCTTGTAAAAAAGCTCGGCGGTGAAATGATTGGCGGAGAATACGATGCCCGCGAGCTGAGCGCCCATATTTATATGGTATCGATCTGTGTTGAGGAACTGAGCGGCAAAAACAGCAAGGATACGGGAATACTGATGTCTCTGGGCATGCTCCACGACATAGGGAAGTTCGCTCTTCATATGATCAAAACACATGAAATGAGACTGGGAATCGAGATGAAAGGTTCGAGTGATCAGAAGTCGTATGCCACGCTTCTCCAGCATGAAGAAAGTGTCTATGGCGTCAATCATGCCATTGTGGGCGGTATACTGGCTGAGAAATGGAATCTGTCCGACCGGTTTCAGAAGGTGATTGAATATCACCATTATCCTTCATTTTACCCGCTCGACTCCGTCCCGTCACAATACCGTGAGGATGTGGCTTTGATCAGTATCGCGGATTATATGGCGAACAGCCTCATTTTCAGCCATACCCTGATTCCCCAGCCTCACCCCTCATATTTTAAAATTCTGGGATTTGACACGAATGTTGAAAACCTTGTAACGCCGGCCCTCCATAAAAAGTTCGCGCGCGTTAAAGAATTTATTTCGAACATTGTGTTGGTCGATTGATGCTGTCCGTATTTTCTTCATTTCTTCTTTCTTATTCTGTTGGGTAAAAGACGCTTTATATAAACATACATTTTGAAATCACAACCATTCACCCCCAAGAAATATTAAGGAAAACAATATGTTTGGATTCGGGTTAGGTGTCAAAATTGCACTCTATATGCTGGCGGCTATCCCTCTCTATTTTATCGGTGGTAAAATGATACATTACACGCTCAATAAATGGGCAGTCATGTTGAAACAGCAGGACGTGGAGATACCATTTGTTCCGTGTGGTATCATCGCGATATTTTTCACATGGTTTTTTATTCCTTTGTTTCTCGTCACATGGTTATTGGCAGCAGTGCTGAGAGAAAAATAACAGAGGGGCAGAGGTATGAGTTTTAATTTATTTATAAAATATGTAATCTTTATCCTTTCTTCTATTCTTTACCTTATCATCAGCAAGGCCATGGTGGATCAATTAATTATTTTTTGGAGCAGCAAGTCTATTTAGATTATTGGTATTGATACTGAAACCGATTATGCCGTTTGAAATTTGAACATTTTCAGTAACCTTAGTGTGTTACCCAATTTTTCCGAATGTTCTCCTTCATAAAGTCTTTTTCACCCTCTCCGTTTTGCCCGCATTAATTATTGTGAAATACTTCATTGTTTTTTTATTAAATAATCTGTAACCGCTTTTGTATCAACGAGCTCCTGTATATCCATATCTCCGAGACAATCCAATTCATATGCCAAGGTGTTTTCTATGAGTCAATTGTGACAGAATGTGACAGAAATAAAATTTATACGGCTCAGTCAAACACAAATCGATTCCCGATCAAGTTGGGGGCTAAAAATAATCATTAAGAATAAATCCATCAACAAGGAATGAATCTGAGATTTCCTTTTTCTTGTCCCATGATCATCGATCCTTTTTAATTTACGGCTCTATGTAACACTTCGTGTTCCCCATAGATGAGGGCATAGAAAGAAGCGGTACGCCATGCTTTCCCTTCCCCGAAAGGAGGGAAGTCGGCCCGAAGAACCGGAAGAGGGGCTATTTGAAAAACGTGGGTATATTCTTATATAAATATAAGTTATAAATGACAATATCCTTTTCGAGTTATAATAGTGATTAAGGATGGAGGGAGTATTTTCGCATTATTTAGCTTGACACTTACTCATAAAATTTTTATATTTGAAAATCTATAATGTAAATAATAATCATATCATTCCCCGGAGGACAAAGGGATGTATGCAGTTGTTAATATAAAGGGATTCCAGTACAAACTGGAAAAAGGGGAAACGATCCGTGTTCCCAGATTTGACCTTGAAGTCGGGAAAAAGGTGAAGCTCTCCGAGGTTCTTCTTATTGCTGACGGCGAAAAGATCACTATCGGTAAACCATTTGTCGAGGGTGCGGTTGTCGAAGCAACGATCACCGACCAGGGTAAGTACGATAAGGTTATCGTATTCAAGAAAATGCGGCGTAAGGATTATTCGGTAAAACGGGGACATCGCCAGGATTTTTCCGAATTATCGGTTGACAAGATAAAAATCAGTGCTTCAAAACGAGCTGCGAAAGCTGCCGAGGATACACCCGAAACTCCTAAAACCGACAATGCTCCTCCTGTTGCCGAAGCGCAGGAAGATAAATCATAAAAATCGCTGTATCCGGCTCAAACGATATCCGATATGGCAGCCTGTCATACGAACAACAGGACAGCGCATCAAAAATGTAAGGCGGATATCGGATAAAACAGTGAAGATGTGGTGAAACATTATCGCCGCGGAATGAAAGCAGAACCACAGCGATTCGCAGCGGCTTATCAAGGATTATGAAAATAAATATAAAAAGCATTCCGATGATCACCATGTATTGAATTCATCGGTATGATTGGTGTGGAAGGAGAGCGATATGGCACATAAAAAAGGTGTTGGAAGCTCGAGAAACGGCAGGGATTCTGCGGGTCAGCGGCTTGGTATCAAGCGGTTTGGCGGGCAGGTTGTTTCGGCCGGCAGCATTCTTGTCCGTCAGCACGGAACAAAGTTCCATCCGGGAAACAATGTCGGCATGGGAAGAGATTGTACGCTTTTCGCCCTTGTAGACGGCAGAGTGGTTTTCGAGCGTTCCGGCAGAACACGGAAAAAGATCAGTGTATATTCGGCCGAATAACGTCCCTATCACATGATTTCCCATAACAAACTATAATCTGTAAATAAAAGGCACCTTTCGGTGCCTTTATTTATTATCTGTGATGTAGAATGACGATTGCTTTTTACCATTCCATTATGTATGTTTATGTGGCTTGATTTGTGTAACACATTGTGAGCATTTCAACGCTTTACCCGGGATGTGAAGCATGAGGCTTACATGGTTTGGACACAGTTCTTTCAAAGTAGTTACCTCGTCGGGAACTGCGCTCATTACCGACCCGTATAAACCATCCGAGCGTTTGACGTATACCCCTATTAATTCAATGGCCGATGTGGTGACTGTCAGTCACGATCATTGGGATCACAGTTCTGTCGATGAAGTCTTGGGTTCTCCCGCAATAGTCAGAAATCCGGGAAGTACTGATGTGAGAGGGATTCATATCGAGGGATTTTCTTCATTCCATGATGAAAGGGATGGTACGCTTCGCGGAAAAAACATCATTTTCAGAATTGAAGCAGATAATATAACCCTCATTCATATGGGTGACCTGGGTTATATACCTTCGGATGAAACACTCTCTGCTTTCGAAAACGCCGAGGTTATCATGATACCGTCCGGAGGGGTATACACGATAGGCCCGCTCGATGCATGGAGAATACTGGATACACTTAAACCGAATATAATAATTCCGATGCATTTTCTGAATTCGAAAAACTCTTTTCTCAAATATACCGTGGACGATTTTATCACGTATACTTCCGGTATTCCTGTCAGTGTCGAACGGCATACCGTTACGGTCGAAGATATTCTGAGCAGGCACGAATCCACCGTGCTCGTCATGGAAAGCGCCCGATGAAAATCATTTCCTACGATACCGTTGTTAAAGAAGTTTCTAAGCTCGTTGCCGAAACCAACTACAATCTGCCGCAGGATGTTCGCAAGGGGATCGAACACCAGCGTGAAAGGGAAACCATCCCTCTGGTGGCATCGATTCTCGACCAGATCATCGAAAACTTTCACATCGCATCCTCCGACTGCCTGCCGCTCTGTCAGGACACGGGAATTGCCGTTTTTTTCGCGGAGGTCGGCGACAATGTCAGTGTGGACGGGGATGGTCTCGGGTCAGCGATAAACGAAGGCACACGAAAAGGATACCGTGACGGCGCACTCAGAATGTCGGTCGTACGGGATCCCCTGAACCGGGTGAACACAGGCGATAATACTCCTGCTGTCATACACTATACTGTTATACCGGGGGAGACGCTTTCACTGGTGTTTTGCCCGAAAGGCGCGGGTTGTGAAAATATGAGCAGAACTGCCATGCTTAATCCCGGGGACGGGCGTGACGGAGTAGTCAATTTCATTCTCGACACGGTACGGGCGGCGGACGGTAAACCATGTCCCCCGGTTATTGTCGGCGTCGGACTGGGCGGTGATTTCGAGTATTCGGCGCTCCTGTCGAAACGGGCTCTTCTCAGGACTCTCGGCAGCCGTCACCCCGATCAGTTCTATGCCGACCTGGAGACGGAACTGCTCCGAAAAATCAACGAGCTCGGTATCGGTCCGATGGGTCTCGGCGGAGATTCAACGGCTCTCGATATTTTTATCGAAACGGCGCCGTGCCATATCGCGAGCCTTCCGGCGGCGGTGAACATACAGTGTCATTCGGCCCGTCACGGGGAAATAGTATTCTGAAAAAAGACAGGCATAAGGCATAAGGCATAAGGCAGGGAAAGACAGGCACAAGGCATAAGGCACAAGGGAAAAAAGAGAGAAGGCAGGTATAAGGCTGGAAAAGCAAGGCAGAAGCGGGGCGGTTCTCCCTTTGTTTTATATGGGGGATACAGCGAAGCCGAAAGAGATCGATGATTTCAGCTGATTTAACTGGATAACAGGATTCTGAAATACAAATACAAATTTTAAGTTAATTGTATTAAAAAGTTGTTTCATTGTTAACCTTGTATATTTTATATTGACAGGTACATGAATGGGCATTGATATTATACGAATGACAACACCGCTTGACCGGAAGGCACTGGCCGGGCTCAAGGCTGGCGACCGTGTCAGTCTCAGCGGCGATGTGCTGGTATTCCGTGACGAAGTCCACCGAATACTGTGCGGAAAGATCGGCGAGGGAATTGCACTGCCGTTCGATCTCAAAGACAGGGCGCTCTATTACTGCGGACCGACACCCGCCCGTAACGGCATGCCGGTGGGATCGGCCGGCCCGACAACTTCCGGCAGGATGGACAGATTTACCGGGCCGCTCCTCGCCCGGGGGCTTGCAATGACCATCGGCAAGGGAAACCGTTCGGCGGAGATTGTGCAACTGCTTCAAAAACACCGCGCTGTGTACCTTGTCGCTGTGGGTGGAACCGGCGCGCTGATCGCCCGACATATAACGGCATCGAGGATTATCGCATTTCCGGAACTGGGCACCGAAGCGGCGCGCGAATTTACTGTTATAGATTTACCGTTGATTGTTGGTATGGATATGTATGGTGGAAATGCGTTTGTGTAGTATGAAAAGAGGGGAGAATCACCATTATTTCCGCCATCATGCAAAAAAAAACAGCGGGATGAAAAAAAAAATTGACAATGTGACCCTAATCACCGATTTTGTGTTGCGTTGGTACTATTTTAAGGCTAAGTTAAAAAATATGTGTAAATGTGCCGAAATTCCTCAGATAAACAGTATGGTAAAAAAAATAATAAGATTAAAAAATATCTTGACAGGCGTATGCATTTATAATATTATTCGACAAACATATATGGCTGAAAAAACTGTCGTTTGCGCATGGATTTACGTGAAACCACTTCGGGAAATCAAGTTAACGTATTGATAAATGTGGATTTGCGAATGGTATTCTCTGTCTTTTTATAGTTATTTGTAATGAGAGGAGGGTGATACTAATTAGACGCAGTTAAACGGGTTAAACGTTTTTGCAGTTTCAGAAAGGAGGTTTTACCAGGCCGAAATCGGCGAAATATTGATGATTTGAAATGAACAATCTGACATTGGTGAAGTTATGCCTGAATTTTCGAAGGAGGGATGTGAATGGTATAAACGGAGAGAATCAGGGTTTTATAAGATTTTTAAGAAGTTTACTGTTACGAATTATAGCAACTCATCGCTAATCCGTTTCTTTGGAAGGAGATAGGGATGAAACCAAAGATTGGTTTATTATCTTTATTAGTTCTTTTACTGGTTGCACCATCTTTAGCGCTTGCTGCATCGACCCATATCAGCGTTGCTGTCAACGTTGATGCGGCGAACGACATCGGCGCGAACAGCTATGGTGTAATCAGCTCGTTTGTAGTAACGAATATTCTTGGAGGCCAGACTGTCAAGGTTACCAAGTTCAAACTTGATGGTACACTCGGCGGCGGTAACCTTACCGCGGCAAGTGCTCAGATTGATTCCGTTGAAGTCTGGATTGACAACAACCGTGACGGCAAACTCCAGCGTCTCGGCGAAACCCACGACACCTGCATAGGTACTGCGTCGGGTTTCGGCTCGGAAGTTAACAATACGTATATTACGCTCACTTCGGGTGAGCAGGTCAATATTCCTGACGCTCAGGTTCAGTATTTCCTCGTTGTCCTCAAGACAAAACCGACCCTGACCGATGGAAAGGTGACGAATGTCGGCGTCACGGTTTACGACGGTGCAACACCGACCGCCGGTGATGTCGCACTCGCAGCCGGACTTGCTGACAACATCGCGATCGTTGCCACACATCTGAAGTGGGTTGCGGGTGAGTATTACCCGAAACTCAACGGCACATCCACCAATTTCGTCAAAGCCAGCGCCAATATGCTTAAAGCTGTCGACGATTACGATAACGTTGATGCGGGTTTTGGTGATACTGTTCGTTTCGGCGTATACAGCTACAATACGCTCGATAACCTGACTGCCGATGCAACTTTCTTGGCAACAAACGGTGCCGGCGCTGATATCAAGTCAAATCAGGCCGTAACCTCAGCTACGTTTGTGGGCGGTCTTCTTGTCTCTACATCCGCTTCCGTTGCGGGCGCCGAGGTGAAATCGATTAAGTATACCAATGCCTCGTATGCCAATGTGCCGATCATTCTCGTTGCACAGACGGTTACGTATAAGCTCGAAGGTTCGGTAACGGTGTATAACGGAACCACGTACCCTGTACAGGTACCGGCGCTTGCAGTATCGCGCGGTATCGAGGTGTACGATACCGACCGTAACGGCCATATTGACCATGTGACGATGTTCTTCAACGTACCGGTCGCCGTGGGAACCGCAACCAACAATGATTTCACGGTTGGCGGCGGATATCTGCTCTCAGGCGCTCCTGTGACCAACTTCGATGCGGGCGGCACCGGAATCAAGAACGCCGGCGAGTATGGCGTAACGCTGACGCTCACAGAGAAGATGGATACATATGATACGGCGGTTACACCGGATGTTCAGTTCTCCGGCGGAGCCAACAAGATCACGGATATCGGTGGAAGTCAGTCGGTGGTCTCATGGGCCTCGGCGCAGGCGGTCGAGGTTGACCGTGCACGGCCGATTCTCATCGACGCTTACACGAGAGACACCGGAATCGGCGCCGGAGAGGCGAAGAACGGTTTACTCGACGGTATCGAGTTCGTTTTCTCCGAGCCTATAAGGAATGTGAGCGCCGGAACTGATACGACCGGTGTTCTGTTCTATATCAACCAGGTTCAAGGTACATCGTTCAACCAGGGCAGCGGGTCCAGCTCCGAAAGCAAGTGGATTGTTCCTCTTGCCGAAACATCCCCGAACACTGGTCTGACGCCCACTATCATTGTCAACGATGTTACCGGTGCAACTGTAAACCGGTATATCACCGACTTTGCGAAGACCGCTGCAGGAGCCTTCTTCTACAACAGGTTCTTCCCGGATAACACGGATTACTCCGATTATAAGACTCTTGAGACCCGTGACGGCGCTCCTATGGTCGTTTCGAGTGTCAGGACCCGTGACATCGGCGCAGCAGGCGGCGGCGGTACCGGATCGACTGCAAATAACGGAAAACTCGACGCAATCGAGGTCATTTTCTCCGAAAACGCTATCGTTCCGGGCGGCGACGGTGTACAGTTCTTTACCGATGTTGCCGGCTTCTCGAGCACGAACAACGGTCTGTATACCATCGAAGCCGGTATCGGCGGATCCGGTGCTTCGTATACATTCAAGATTACGGAAAGCACCTCGACAACCGTATTCGACTCTGAAGCGTTGCCGAAGTTTGCATACGAGCCGTCTACAGGAAAGATCACGGATTCGGCCGGTAACGCACTCCAGAAATACGGAATCGGCGCTGCCGAGCATCCGGCCACAGTTGACGGTATTGCGCCTGTTGTCGTGAAAGTTCTGACACAGGATGCCTATACCGACACCTCGCGGTACGGTAACAGCTCGTTCGAAGCTGAAGGTGCTGATGGCCGTGTTGACGGTGTCAAGGTAATCTTCTCCGAGAAGGTGATGACGCCCGGAGGAGCACATTTTGACGGCGCTACGACACAGCGTGACAATACAATCGACCAGTTCACCATTACCCATGCTCTGACAGCCAGTGAAGGACTGCGGGTGCTTCTGAAATCCGCAGAGGCTTTCGGTAAACCGACATGGGCGGATAAATCCGAGAATGGCGATACCTGGACGGAACTCACCATTTACTTCAAGGAAGCTTCGAACTTATCGACCGGCATGAAGAATGGCGGCGATACGGGTATGCTTCCCACAGTGGCCTATGCGCCAAGCGCGACAACAACGTACAATATCAAAGATTACTCGACCCTCTCGAATAATCTGTATTCGACGATTGCCGCGGGCAACATTAAAGACGGTGCCAAACCGTTCCTCATTTCCGGTATAACTAACGGATGGGGTGCCGAAGCTTTCTCGAACATCATCACATTCGATGTGAACGCTGATGTCGATGGTCTCGCCGAACGCGGCCGGACCGGCGAAAACGACGGTAACGGCAACGGATATCTCGAAGGATTCGAACTCAGGTTCTCCGAGGTTATCAACAGTGTTGGCGGTGTTGCGGCTGCTGGTCCTTATACCGGCGCTAACGTCAAGTATTTCGTCGCCGATACACTCTTTGGCGATCAGACGATTACCTTTGACGATGCGACTGCTAAGATGGAAGCCAAATCAGGCGATGCATCGATCTGGTATATAACCGGTATAAACAATAAGAAGGGCGGACCCAACACAGGTGTTACCCCGACCCTGAAGTACACGTACAACGATGCCATGATAGTCAAGGACAGCGATGGCAACAAGCTCGCCACGTTCGATCCTAAACCTTCGTATGATGGCGCGGCGCCGGTTGTGTATACGGTAAACCGCGGCGCAACGGACCGTGACCTTGTATTCACGTTCTCCGAGCAGATTTGGGGACATTATTCGAACGGTGTGAACTGCCCCGTTGACTCGATCAATGTGGCTTCCAATACCCTGTTCGGGTATGAGAACACCGGCACCCCGACGAGCGCAAGCGGCTTCACATCTGCGATCGTTACCCAGATCGCGGCCAATCAGCTCAATGCGAAGCTCAATGCCGATCTGATTGCAGGCGATATCAAGAACGATCTCGTCTGGATCAGGATGAATGCACTCTATGACAATGCAAATGCCAATGAGTCAGGACTCGCTGACAATTTGACGACTGCATCCACATCGGGTACAGATATCAAGATCGCTATCTTCGACGATGTCGTTGCTCCGTGGATTATTGGCGCGTGGACTGTCGACGCTGACGGTAACGGACTGGTCGACCACATCAAGATCCAGTTCTCCGAAGCGATGAAGGATACGCTTGCCAAGGGTTACATTTCACAGAATACCATGTCGAACGATGTTTCGGCGTCATGGAAGCTTTCCGGCTACAACGGAACGCTGCGCTGGAACTTCTTCAACAACGACAATGCAGGGAAGAAAGCCTCTATAGCCGCAGGAAAACCGGTATTTTCCAATGCTGGTACCAATCTTGCGGTTGCTTCCGGCTATAACGATGACATCATGTACCTCGAGCTCGAAGAAGATAAAGCGCCGGTTTATTCCATTTCCGGATACGGTTCGACCGGATGGGTTCCGACGATCACCTGGGGCACCGGTACCAACGCTCCGGGTCTTGGCGACCTTGCGAAGAACGTACTTGATGTAGCTTCGACCGTAACGAGCCCGAGCTCGCTCGCGGCAACGAACGGCGCGGTTATCGACGATGTCCAGCCTGTTATCATGAAGGCTGTCTACGCATCCGGAAAGACCACGCTGTACTTCAGCGAGGCGATTTCCGATACCGCGAAGTCGATCGAGTGCGATACTTTCTTAGTGCTCGATACCTATGCATTTATCTGTGACAACCGTTCGAGCAGCTACAATATATCGACTGGTGCTTCAAAGCATGCGACTGCTCTCGGTGGCAAACTGTGGCTCAGTCCGGGTGTTCTGGAAATCCCCATGCTGTCGAGCTGGACTTGGGATGCAACCAAGGCATACGGCATCCAGATCAGCAATGCTGTTTATACAGCAGAATGTTTATTCAAAGACAGCAGGGTGCAGGACACCAAGAAGGAAGGATTAGAGTACGCTGCTGATCCTTATAGCCCTGCAAAGATGTACTATGTCTACAACGAATTCTGTCCGACACCGTACAAAGATTTGACCTGCTATGACACTCACGGACTCGTGCTGATCGAAGGTGTATCGTCGATTGCACTCACTTCGCTTACGAGTGCTACCACCACAAAAGCGGGCGTTGCCGTCGATGTCAAGTGGTCTTCAACTCTGGTGGACAGTGTTGATGTCTATCAGTCGACCGATTACGGTGTAACCTTCACCATGATTCCCGGTTCGCGTACTGCTGCTTCGGCTAATAAGTACGTATGGACCGCGACATCCGGTGTTGACAAACTCAGAATCGTGTCGGCAACCGATGCAACGATCAAAGCCACATCCGCAGTTCTGACCATTCTCGGCGGAACCGGCGGAGATACGGGACTGCCGATTGCCGCCCCGACGGAACTTGCACTCAAGGACGTTCCGGGTGACAACGGACACTGGTTCATCGCAACCTTCAAGCCTGTGACTGATTCCCGTGTCAAGTCCTACCAGTTCTACAGAGAGATGACGTTTGCTCTCACCGATACGACCTCTGAAAAACAGTGGGTCTACTCGGCAGTGGTTCCCAAGACCGCGGTTGGCACTGATGGAATGGCCAGAGTTCTGGTACCGTCGGTTGTCAATGGCACCATGAAGTGGGCAGTTGCCGCTTCCTCCGGCGATGTAGTTTCCGATTTCGGAATTGCAACGAAGGAAAGCGACGAAGCAGTTGCCATGCTGGTCGAAGGCGCTGCGAAGGCTGCTGATGGAATGATCGTATCCGCCCTGAGCGAAGCTGCCGAAGGCGGCGCGATCGATAACATCGCCCCGAGCCCGATAACCGTATTTGCCGCTGATGACAACGAAGGTGCAAACACCGGTGTTCTGCTGAGCTGGACTGCGCCCGAGGATCACGGTATTGTCGGTTACTACGGATGGGCCGGTGTCGGTCAGCATCCGATTTACGGTGTCGAGAAATATGAAGTTTACAGAAAGGCTGCCGGATCCGCTACATATGAATTAGTAGGATTCGCCGGACCGCTGTCGACCTCGTACATTGACGCTGTTAAAGACGCTTCGACAGTTTATTCATACTATGTAAAGGCTACAGACCTTACCAATGCCGTAGAGACCAAGAAGTCCAACGCCATGGCATTTGCCGGCGGTGCCGACTTTACCTCGGACGGCGTTGTCGGTCTTGGCGACCTCGTGCTCTTCGGAAGCAACTGGGCTGCCAAGAAGACCGATGCCACCTGGGTGTCCGCGTTCGATCTGAACAAGGACGGCGAGGTTGGACTCGGCGATCTGGTGCTCCTCGGCTCTGCATGGTCTCAGACCAGCAAGGCTGCAAAGGCTCTTCCGATGTCGAACGATGTCGCTCTTGGCTTGACCGCATCGTATGATCAGACTACCGCTACCTACATCCTCAACATCAGCGCTTCCGAAGTTGAAGGACTGAACGGTCTCGGTCTGACCCTGTCGTACGATACAGAAGCTCTGCAGCTTGTCAATGACGGAATTTCGGGACTTGGTACAGTCAATGTCACCAGGGAAACCGAGCCCGGCATGCTCTCCATCAATTCGTACTTCAAGGAAGGTGAATTCAATGGCGGAATCACCATTGCCTTCACATCCAAGGGCACGAATAAAGACCTGAACTTTGAGCTCGTGGATGCCAGTGTTGCGATTAACAGCACTGTCAGCGCTGTCAGCGAACTTGCAAATGTAACTCTCAATGCGGTTCCGACAGTGTACTCACTCGCTCAGAACTTCCCGAACCCGTTCAACCCGACCACGACGATCGAATACTCGATCCCGCAGTCTGGTAATGTATCGCTTGTTATCTACAATATGGCCGGTCAGAAGGTCCGCACACTGGTTAATGAAAATCAGTCTGCCGCCTTCAAGAAGGTCGTTTGGGATGGCAAGAATGAACTGGGCGAGTCGGTAGCAGCAGGTCTGTACTTCTACAAGCTGGTCTCTGGTAACTTTACCAAGATCCAGAAGATGACGCTGATCAAGTAAATCATCACAAGGATGGAAGCCACATTGTGTGGCTTCCATCCTGATTTGATGTAAAACAGTAAAGGATGATTTATATGAAAAAATTTAGTGCAGTCATCTGTGTCATATTCCTGTCATTCGTTTTTGCAAATGCTGTTTTTGCACAGAACAATTCAAACGCATATTTCCTGATTGACAACAATCTGACGACTGCTGGCTATCAGGGATTGTCGGATGTAAAAGATATCGGAGCATCGGCGAAAGTCGGTTTTGCTCTTTATGCGAAACAGTGGGAAAATTCCAAAGGCTTGACCGTAACATTTGAATGGGATTCGACAAAGGCTGAATTCAGAGCCAGCAATTCCATGACTTCAATTGTTGACGATGAAATGACCATCAACGGTGCAACGCTGACTCCTCCGAAAGAAGAAAATATTCTGGCTGGTGCACTCATCAGCTCAGGAGTAAAAGACGAGGCAGGTTATTACACAATATCGTATGCAAAACAGGGTGGTGATGCTTCCAAAGCAGCGGAAGGTCTCATCTATTTTGCAGTCTTCAGAACAGCTGCCAATTTTACAAAGACGAGTACCTTGTCAATCAAGGCTTCCGTATCTGTTGCTGATGAAAACGGAGCCACGAGATTCCTCGGGACACGTTATTTTCACGTAAACCAGTCAGTCGATGTTAAATCGGCTACCTGGAAAGAAGTGAAAGAGCAGTTTAAAGACTTCTGAGATACGATAGGATGTCTAAAAAAAAGCCGCTGTGAAAACAGCGGCTTTTTTTGTTTAATTGCAAAAAATTATTTGAGCATGAGGCATTTACGGATTATTGAAGAATCAATGCTGGTAAATCTGAAGAAATACATTCCTGAAGGCATGGATACTCCATTTGAGTCCCTGCCATTCCACGTAAATCTTACCATATTGTTTTTCATTGAATTAATGCTGTAGGATGTAACAGTTTGACCGATGACATTATATATTGTAACGGTAATACCGTTGTTATCATACGATGAATATACATCGAAAGAAACTATACTGTTAAAGGGATTCGGATAGGACTGCGAGACGGAAAACGGTACGGGTCTGTGTTCATTTTGAACGGCTGTGATGACCTGTGACAGGGTAAGGGAATCATAGATTCTGAGTTTACCAAATCCCCAGATATCATTGGGAACCGGGCCGGTAAAATTATCGGTAAGTGCATAGTCGTATAGCATTGCAGAGAGGCCGGAGGATGTCAGGCCGGGCAGAACCTGTCTGATAAGCGCCGCACAGCCGACCACATGGGGCAGGGAAGCGCTCGTTCCGCCGAAATCTATATATCCGCCGGGGATACCATGCGAGGGATAATGAGATGAGAGCGAATATACGAGAGTTCCGGGCGCTGTAATATCGACAGCCCTGCGGCCGTCGATGGTGTTTCCCCAGGAACTGAAATCGTTGATAGCACCTTTAACGTTACGGGTTCCGCGCGGGTCATATGCGCCGACAGTTATGTCGCTGTCGGCAGTAGCCGGAGAACAGACGGTTCCGTCATCGGTGATGAAGTTTGTAAATTGTGCGCCGTTCATCCATTGCGAGACATCGTCGGCGATATAGGCATCCACGGCGAGCGCGGAAAATCTGCTTTTATTTTCAACGTTTATCGACATATCACCGCTGAATGGATTATCGGAGGAAATTAATATATCGATTCTCGTTGTGCCTTTCGGTGATGTATCTCTCCCGGATATTACCTTGATATCTCCGAAATAGTAATATTTTTCATCATATGTAATCAACAGAGAATCGTTAGAACTCAACTGTAATAGTATCGAAGGAGAAAAAAATCTGCCCCGCCAGAGCAGGCTGATAAAGACATTTTTAATGTTCGATCCGGGTACGGAAAAAGTGAATGTATCCTGTTTAAGCGGATCGAGGGAAAAAACGGCGTGTTTTTTCCTTTCGGGTCCCGCAAGATTTCCGGATGCGGTTAACTGCGGATAGTTGTCCCGATGAAGATCGCTGATAAATGTTTCGAGATTGGATGAGCCATCGAGGAACTGAAAAATCCAGTTCCCGAACTCATACATGAAAATATCGGCTCCCATATCTTTTGCTAAAAGAACGTTTTCCTCAATATCAACTTCGGTCTGATTTATTGCAATGAATTCGACTCCCGGCGCCATTCCGGTCAGACGTCTTCCCGGAACCTGACCGCCGACAATACCGGATGAACCGGTGCCGTGGTTTGAAATATCGCCCGTATTGGTAAAAAGATTTTCTCCGCGGTGGTGAACACCTTCCTTATCGATTATAGCAATAACACGTGAAGTTCCGAGGCCGATTAATTTTTCGCCGATATCGAGGCGATAGTTGTCATTATCATCCGATATGATAAACAACAGCTCGCCGAAAGACGGATCAGTTTCGGAGTAGCCCGCATCGGGGCCGTAATCACGGACTCCGTTGCCATTCTCATCGTTGTAGAGCCAGTCAATATCCGCGTCGTATTTATCAGCCGTTCGTGGCATAAGATTGAGCGGGTCGCGGAACGAAGCATCGTAAAAGCTCAGCGTTTCATTGCCGTCCGGCAGGCCGTTTCTATTGAGATCGACACAATCCGTTCCTTTTTCAAAAGAGCCTGAGTTATTGACGTCTATCCAATCGTAGACGCCAGCATCCGGTTTGAAAAAGGCCGGATGATAGATATCGATGCCTGTGTCAATATTTGCCACCGTAACGCCGGAGCCATCTATTGAAGAGCCGTGTTTTTCCAGCTTCCAGACCCGTGAAGCCTGAACCTGAGGATTTGAAACATCGAGTGTCGAGCAGTTAAGCGATGCAAGATTTCGTTCAATTCGTATAATGTCCTCCGCGCCGGTGAAATAATCGAGGTTGTCAAGGTTGATCCGTGCAGGATAAATATGCTCGGAATGGAGAATGACGTCATTATAACGGCTGAAAAAAAGGCCGAGGGACTCGAGTTCACGGATACGTTCCCAACTCGGCGGAACGTTGAAACGCACGGTAACCGGTACAAAATTTTCTTGGTCGACGCCGGACATTTTATAAAGGCTCGGGGAGCCAGTCGCCCGCAGGAAAAAAAGGAGCGGAGATACGGATGGTCCGGCATAAGTTTTTAAAGAGAAAAAAAATA
Organism: bacterium; assembly: GCA_021372535.1. Taxonomy (NCBI): domain Bacteria; species bacterium. The sequence goes on along the minus strand of JAJFUH010000029.1, from coordinate 32,077 downwards.
AAAATATCAGGGCATACTGAAGTATTTTCATTAGCAACTCCGTCAAAGATTAATTACTATAGTATTTCAGTAGTTCAGATTGTATTCAACCGCCATGACGATGTATTATTAAACGTGTTATTGAGGGCAGTGTCCATGGCTACCGATATTGATAAAATAATACAAATCCTTCGTGAAACGACACAAAAATGGCGGGAGCCGATCGTTACGGAGATGACACGACAAACACATGACCCGTTCAAAGTGCTCGTTTCGACCATTATAAGCCTGAGGACAAAGGATGAAGTGACCCGTGAGGCGTCACATCGGCTCTACATACTTGCGGAAACGCCGGAAACAATGCTCGTTCTGCCCACCGATACGATCGAAAAGGCGATATATCCCGCCGGATTCTACCGGAACAAAGCCCGGACGATTATTGCCGTATGCAGGACGATAATGACCAAGTACGGGGGGAAAGTTCCCGATGATCTCGATGAATTGCTGAAAATCAAGGGTATAGGGAGAAAGACCGCTAATCTGGTGTTGACAAAAGGATTCGGAAAACCGGGAATTTGTGTGGATACCCACGTTCACCGGATATCGAACCGGCTCGGGTATGTTGTCACGAAAAACCCTGTCGAAACCGAGTTCGAATTACGCAAAATTCTACCTGAACAGTACTGGATTGAGTATAACGATTTATTGGTTACGTTCGGCCAGAACATGTGCAAACCCGTTTCGCCGCACTGTTCGGAATGTCCGATTCACAATTTCTGTAATCGCACAGGGGTGAAACAGCATCGCTGAAGCGGTGATGCTCATATCACCGGGCACTGAAATCCGTGGGTAAAAACTCGCCGTAAAAATGAGCGAAAGAGGTACTGCCGATGAAACGCTCCCTTTTACTGACCAATGACTTTCCCCCTGTCATCAGCGGAATATCCACGGTTTTCTACCATGTATGGAAATACTTCCCGTCCGACCGGATGCTTGTCCTGACACCACGGGTGAAAGATTCCGTTGCCTTTGACCGTAACGCTTCCTTCAAGCCGCTTCGTTTCCGCCCGAACAGGGAAGGGATACTGGGGAAAATCGGTTCGATGTGCGGCATGTTTTTATGGACCGCATATCTTGTTATATTCAGAAATGTGCGTGAAATCCATGCCGGCCAGGTTCTGACGTCCGGGCCTATCGGGTATTTTTTTCAGGCGGTTTTCGGTATACCGTGTTTTCTCTGGATTTACGGCGGTGAAACGACATCCTCATACAGCGCCTCAGCTTTAAAAATGTGGATCGTTACCCGGATGGTGAGGAAAAGTGCGTTCATCGTAACGAACAGTCCTTCCACAACCCGTGAAATGACCGGTTTCGGTATATCCCGCGACCGTATTATCGAAATTCTCCCCGCTGTCGATTCAGTGCTGTTCACACCCGGATCGCCGGATGAGCACCTTATCGAAAAATATCGCCTCGAAGGGAAAGATGTACTCGTAACCGTGTCACGTCTGGCAAAGCGGAAAGGACATGATCTTGTGCTGCGGGCTCTCGCTGTCCTCAGGGAGAGAAAGAATCTGCATTATCTTATTGTCGGCGCGGGAGAAGACCGTGCGCGGCTCGAACAGGTGGTCAGGGAGCTCGGCATCGAAAAAATGGTGACGTTTGCCGGGAGAGCCGAGGATTCCGAGCTGCCGCTTTATTACCGCCTCGGCGATGTTTATGTCATGCCGAACAGGGAAGTGTTCGACGAGCCCGACTCGGTCGAAGGCTTCGGCATTTCCTTCATCGAAGCTGGCGCGTGCGGCAAAGCAGTGATTGCCGGGCGTTCGGGTGGCGCCGGTGATGCCGTCGAAAACGGGATAACCGGTTATCTCATCGATCCCGAAAATCCCGCCGAATGTGCGGAAAAGATAGAATATCTGCTCGATCATCCCGAAGTACGGGAGGAAATGGGTCGCAGAGGAAGGGAACGGGTGGAGAAGCAGTTTACCTGGAGACATCGCGCCGAAACGCTCTCCGGGTATCTGACCGTACCCCCGATAGAAATCCGGAAATAAAGAAGCTCCGAGAATCCGGTTATTCAGTATGGGTAAATTTCTAAGACGTTCAAATAAAGGTTTCCATTAAAAAAGATGGTTGAAGACAAACTTACCGGTATAACGGTTATCGAGGTAATTACCCGTCTTGACCGCGGCGGTTCGGCTGAGATGGTTCTCGATCTCGTTCGTGAACTTTCACGCGACGGGGTTCGTGTCGTGCTGATCACGGGGAAAACCACGAATCCGCAGACCGATCTGGACGTGTTTGCCGCGCAGTATGGTGTCGATCTTATTATTGTGCCGCAGCTCGTCCGGGAAATTTCGCCGCTGAACGACGGTATCGCTTTTCTGAACATTCGGAGGATTATTAAGCGGATCAAGCCCGATATTGTTCACACACACACGTCAAAAGCCGGTATAGTGGGGAGATTCGCGGCATGGTCGGCCGATGTCGGACATATCGTTCATACGCCGCATGGGCATATTTTTTACGGATACTATAATCCGATTGTGACATGGTTTTTTGTTCTGGCCGAGAGGCTTGCGGCCCGAATCACCGAAAAAATCACCACGCTCACCCGTCAGGGGCTTACCGATCACGTCCGCAAAGGGATTGCTGAAGAGAACAAGTTCACGGTCATTCCCGGAGGTGTCGATGTGCGGCGGTTTAAAAACGCCAGCGGAGAACCGGTCAGGAGCGAAACCGGATTCCGTGACCGGAAAATTGTTGGCTGGGCCGGCCGTATCGATCCGATAAAGAACTGTTCCCTGTTCATCGAAGCCGCATCTATTGTCATGAAACGAAAGGGAGACGTGTGTTTTATCGTTGCAGGAGATGGGAAAGAAAGCGATATTGTAAAGAAACAATCGGATGAGCGCGGTCTTTCCGGCAGGGTCGTGTTTCTCGGAAACAGGAGCGATATGCCCGAAGTCATGGCCGCTTTCGATATTTTCGTGCTTTCTTCGCACAACGAAGGATTCGGCAGGGTGCTTGTCGAGGCAATGGCCGCCGGGGCTGTTCCGGTTTCGGTAAAAGTCGGGGGAACGAGCGATGTTATCGAGGATGGCGTTTCGGGGATTCTTGTACCGCCGGAGAATGCTGAAGCAATAGCGGATGCCGTATGCGGGTTACTGGAGGACAATGCGCTCTATAATCGTCTCAGGGACAGCGGGAAAAAAAGAGCGGACCTCTTCGATTCAAGAGCGGTCATCGACCGGTTTGAGGAATTATATGCGGGGATTCTTGGTTTGTAAACTGCTGGTGATCCTTGTATGGATGGCTCCGGCTCCTGTCATTGCACAGGATGAACAGGATGAATATCAGCAGGTTATAGGACTGCTTCACATGGATTCGGAGGTATCGGGAGGAGAAAACTCTCTCGATATGCTTGCGGCTGTGGCAAAAAACGCCGGAGCGCAGATGGCGATTGTCACCGACCATGATACACAGCGGGCAACGTACGGTATCTGGCCGTTGAAAAAGATACTGAAAATGAGCCATTCAAGGCCATCGGTGCGAACATACGGAATCGATAAATACCTGAAAGAGGTTCAGCGGGTCAACAGGCAGAATCCGGATTTTACATACATTCCCGGTATCGAGGCAGTGCCGTACTATTGGTGGAAACGGTCGGTTAAGGGCGGCGATCTGATTATAAGGGACATTCATCAGCATATACTTGTTTTCGGGCTGGAGAAACCGGAACAGCTCCAAAAACTTCCCTCGATCGAAGCCGGATATCCTATGATTCCGACCCCCCGGAGTCTTATGCAGTTATTATGGCTGATTCCGCTCATAATAGCGCTTATCATATTCAGGATACCGGACACGGACGAGTATTATGAGTCAAGCCTCCTCGTCCGGTTCTTATCGCGGCCGTTAAATTTTCTGGCCATACTCATCGGCACCGTGTCAATCGTATTCCTCATAAACGGATTCCCTTTCATGGAACCGGTTGTCGACCAGTATGATGAGGATGCCGGGGCGCTGCCTTACCAGATATTAATCAATTATGTCAGAAAACAGGGAGGATTGACCTTCTGGGCGCATCCTGAAGCGCAATACTACCAGACGATTATTTCGGGAAAGAGTAATCCGCTTGTAAACGCTCTCCTGCGGACAGCATTAACGGGAGAACTCAAGGTTGAAACAGACCCTTATTATCACCTGCTCAACGAAACCACTAACTATACCGGTTTTTCCATATTTTTCAACGGAATGAATATCGTGGGGAAACCCGAAGGATTGTGGGATGACCTCCTCCTGCAGTTTGTATCCGGTCACCGTAACCGGCCGTTGTGGGCAATCGCGGAGATCGATATGGAGGAAGGCACCGATCCGTTAACCGCGAGCGAATCCCAGACTGTTTTCCTCGTGAAAGAAAAGACAAAACGGGAGTATCTTGAGGCGCTGCGGACCGGGAGGGTATACTGTTTCTGCAGTCATATCAACGATTGGCTCACCATACGTGATTATTCGGTCATTGCAGGGGATACGCGCGCCATATCCGGCGAAGTGCTTCCTTATGCCGAGGATACCCGGCTCATCTTCGATGTTGATCTTCATGGAAAGCCCCTCGATCTGGAAGCGGTTATCGTCAAGGATGGCAAAATACTGGAAAGAAGGCCATTTTCTGCATCCGAAAGGATGGAAATTCCCTTGTCAGGACCGCGAGAGGCGATGGGATATGTGCGGATAACCGTGTATCAGGGCGGGAATATGGTAGCTGCAACAAACCCGATATTCTTTTCAAAGGTCGTTAAACCATGATTGTATCTGTTCATCAGCCGCACTATCTGCCGTGGCTCGGGTACATCGACAAAATCGATGCCGCCGGAACGTTTGTTCTGCTCGATACGGTGCAGTATGAAATACGCGGCTGGCAGAACCGTAACCTCATAAAGACCCCGAGCGGGAAACAGTGGCTGACCATACCGGTCAACCATGAGTTCGAAACACCGGTCAGGGATGTTGCCATCGACAATTCATGGCGGTGGGCGAAAAAGCATGCGAATGCCATCAGGATGAATTATTCCCGGGCGCCGTGGTATTCACGGTACGGCGAATATTTCGAGGCTCTGTATTCACGACCGTGGGAGATTCTTGCGGACCTCAATACGGAAATGCTCCGCTTTTTTGTCGGTGATCTCGGTCTCGCCGCACGCATTGTAAAAGCTTCGGAACTGGGGGTCGATTCCGAAGAGCCCAATGAACGCATCGCCCGGATAGTCGCAGAAGTCGGCGGCGATGTCTATCTTTCCGGCCATGGAGCCCGCGAGTACTTTTGTGAAGAGCCATTCCGGAAGGCAGGAATCAGGGTGGTTTTCCAGGAATTTGAAACCGTACCGTATCCGCAGCTTTACGGTGATTTTATTCCGGGATTATCGGTCATCGATGCGCTTTTTAACATGGGGCCGCAAGCTGCCCTTGAAATCATACGAAAAGGCAGGAGGACTGCGCTATGAATATACTTGCTCTCGGGTCTCACCCTGATGATATCGAATTCGGGTGCGGTGCAACGCTCCTGAAATTCGCTCAGATGGGCCATAAAGTGTATCTTTTTGTTGCCACATATGGCGAGCTCGGCGGCGACTGGAGGACACGTAAAAAAGAGCAGATGAATTCCGCCGATTACATGGGAGTAGAAAAGATTTTCTGGGGTGAGTATTCGGACTGTCAGCTTCCGCTTTCACGTCAGCTGATCATGAGAATCGAAGATGTCATCACCGAAGTCGATCCCGATTTTATCTTTGTACATTATGACGATGATACCCACCAGGACCATCGTGTACTGGCGAGCGCCACGTTGTCGGCTACGCGGTATATTCCGAACTTCCTCTTTTATGAGGGGCCCACCACGCTTAATTTTTCTCCCAACGTTTATGTCGATATCGGAAATACGATCAAGGGGAAAAAAGTGCTCCTCAAAAAGCATGCCTCCCAGGTTCGCAAGGTCAATGTGAACATGCCGGACATTTCCATTCTCGATATTGCCGAATCGACCGCGTATTTCAGGGGTATTCAGGCACGCATGAAAATTGCCGAGGCGTTCAAATCCGTGCGGCTTTTTATAGACATACCGAAAGCCGGCGACGAGTGCACACCGGCAAAATCCGGCAAGGCAAAGAAATAATATATAGCCCGATACTTTCGCAAAAATTAATAGAACATGGCAGCCCCTCCTTTGTTTAAAACACTTTTTAATATGATACTTTCCTTTGCACGCCCAAAGGAAAGTATCCAAAGGAAAGGGCGCCCCGTGAAAAGCCTTTTTCCCCGTTCACTGCCCGTTTTTCGGGAATATGTGAACTCACGAGCCTTCGGCTCGCTCGAACAGCACCCATTCTTTTTCCGAAAACCGGTTGTGAACGCGGGGCTTTTCAACGGGTTTGTAAATTCTTCCATTAATAGCTTGCATTCTATTTATAATCAATATATTACAATACATTTCAGTCTGGATTTTCAGAGGGTTACCAGAAAGCAATAATTGATGTAATCAGCTTGGGTTATTTTTGTTTTCTCAGGTATCGTTATATGTATCGGTACGGCTCATGAAGCGAATACCGTATGATCGAGTACAATTTTCACGCCGATGGCGATGAGAATGATTCCCCCCAATATTTCCATGTTTTTACTGAACCGCAGGCCGATTCTGCACCCGAGCCGTATGCCGACCACGGTGAAGGCGGCGGCGACGATGCCGATGATGATGCTGGGATACCAGATATTCCTGTTGAGCACTCCGAGGCTGATACCGACCGCAAGGGCATCGATACTCGTTGCGACCGACAGCCCGTAGAGGTGGAATCCCCGTGTAGGATCGCTCGGAAGCTTTGACGTGTCCGATTTCACGAGCGCCTCATATATCATTTTCCCGCCGATGAATCCGAGCAGCAGCATGGCTATCCAGTGGTCGAACGAGCTAATCACCTTTTCCATCGAAGCGCCGAGCGACCAACCCAGTACAGGCATCAGAAACTGGAAAAATCCGAAATGCGACGCAAGGCGGAATGTCTGGCCGCCGGTAACACAGCCAAGCCTGATCCCTGCCGCGACCGATACGGCGAACGCATCCATGGCGAGCGCAACAGCCAGCGCGAGTATGGTTAACAGTTCCATATGTGTATGCTGTTTCCCTGAAAAATGTAATCGAAAAATTCCACTATGATTGCGTCCGGATGGAATGAAAACCGCCCGGCCTCCCGGAACTCACCTCATGTCCTGCTGCCTGCCTTTTTATTTCGACCCTTTGAGGGACTCGGAACACCCTTGACAAACATAGCGTATTCATGTATATAAAACAACAAATATCACTATTTCTGAGGTTATCCTTCTCATACGATCGGCTCGCTTTATCCCAGATGGAGGCTTTTATGAAAAAGATTCCGCAGTGTTTTCCCGAAGCCGTTTCCGACGGTCCGGTTCGTATCCGGATCGGTCAAATACTGTTTTTCCTGTCGATTCTGTTTCTGCTGAACCTCACAATCGCGGTGGCGGATCAATACGATGTAACGATACAGGATAAACACACCCGCGGCTTGCTCAATGAAGAATATAACAATCTGCAATGCACGACGAATGCAATAACGATGAACATGCCGACCCTGTCCGTTCAAAACCAGATTTTCATATATCAGACACCGACTGTCGGCGCAGCCGGAGTGTTCGATTTCAAACGTGATAAATGGATATTCTCCGGCGGAACAGTCACCTTCAGCCCGTGGTACCGGTACAACAACGGCGTCCCCGACTGCATCGGGTCTTATTCGCCGACTGTGACGGGAACCTACGCTCTCTATAAGACCTTCTCCTTCCCGACTGACATTCCGGTCGACAGCTCCACCCGGAAGCTCATTGTGCTCATCCACGGCTGGAATCCCGACGAGATGACGAATCCCTATGAAGGATACAGCTGGCCGGCACTCGTGGCCAACCTGAATACCTGGGTGAGCGCGCACCCGAGCTGGAAAGTGCTTGCGTATAACTGGGGAGAGGATGCCGCGACTGGACCGGTACTCGACATCGGCGGTCCTGATGTGCTCGGAAACGCAATCAGAAACGGTACACAGGCAGCCGAGATATCCCATCAGCACGGCCAGCATCTCGGGCCGCTGATCAAAAGCAAGCTCCCGAACCTCGAGCAGATACAGTTCATCGCCCACAGCGCCGGTACATGGAATGCCCGCGCCACCGCCATCTACCTATCGCAGCAAATGAGCGGTGTACGGATACAGATTACGCTCCTCGATCCGTATATCCCCGGCGAAGCCCCCGATCCCGAATCCGACTGCACGATCGGCAAGGTCAACGATCTCGCATCTCTCGACCGCATCGAACTGCTCGAAAACTATTATTATACGAACGATGTCAATGGAACACAGTCGGTCTTTACCTGGCGAGCGCAGGATATCAACAAAAAACTGGGTTCATCACTGCTGCCCAATCCCTATAACCACATGGCCCCGGTCGAATGGTACGGCGCCACAATCGGCGAGAATCCGACGGACGGATGGTTGCACAGCCTGGCATTCAACGACACCCCGCCTGCAGTCGAAATCCGCCCGCCCTCGGGCCTGACCGCTATGGACACGACGGAAGACAACGGCCACAGCATCATGCTGTCATGGACTGTTTCCCCCGACGATGCGATCATCGACCAGTACAACATCTACCGTTCACGTAACGCCGGGGCGACCGTAATCCGCGAACCGGGCGATTTCCCCGACCTCGATGAGATCGCTGCCGCGGAGGAGACCTTCATGATCCATATCGTCTCCGTTCCCGCAGGCACCTCAACCTACACCGACACAACAGTCCTCTTGAACGACGTTAAATATACCTATTGGATAGAATCGGAGAAGGACGGCGGCGTGAGTAAAATAATACCATCGTTCACGGTAACAGCGGTGGAGGTGTCTCCCGCCGCGTTCTCAGTGTTTTCCCCTTCCCCCAATCCCTTCAATCCCTCGACGACCATCGCGTACACACTCGGTGAATCATGTCCGGTCAGCTTTACGGTATATGATATCCTGGGGAGGGAAATGTATGTGCTCAAAAGCGGTATACAGGGCGTGGGAATGCACAGTGTGGTCTGGAACGGCACCGGCGGCGACGGCACCCGGCTCGGATCGGGCGTATACCTGTTCAGACTGACCGCGGGCCGGCATGTTCATCAGGGGAAAATCGCGCTTATCCGGTGAGGTTGTTATACCGGTGATCATTCTGAGATTTCATTGATGAAGCTTGTATTGAATATGTGCGTCTTTCCTGTGTTTTGCAGAATTGGTTTTGCATATGTAACCAGAAGAGCGATTAAAGTATACTGACTCGCGTCCGACCATACTATTCCGCTTTTTTCCGCAGAAGCGCCACAATATTCGTCCTCAATCTCCAGAGCCCGGGGAGTCTCGTTATGAGATGGAACAGGAGAAGCGCCATGAAAACAGGCCGGTTCGACCAGTTGAGGTCCTGTATGACATGCCGTTCCACGAGCTCGAATCCCTCTACAGAACTGAACGCGCCGATTGTATTGAGACGATGATAAGCCCTGAAAACATCGCGCTCCTGTGCTCCGAATCCTTTTTTCATGAGCAGTAGCCTCAGCGGTTCCGGGACGAGTTTCCCAAGCAGGATGAGCGGCGAATGACGGTTTGTCGTATGAATGAGCACATGCCCGCCCGGTACGAGCACACGGCGTATTTCACTGAATACCGCCGCAGGATTGTCAAAATGCTCGACAACGGTGTTCAGGGTAACGAGCGTGAATGCGTCATCCCGGAAGGGGAGAATCCGTATATCACCGATTACAAAATGTACCGGCGCAGTGTGAAGAACCTCGGGATGACGGTATATGTCGAGTCCGATGGTTATATCCGAGGGGAATTCCTCGATGGCGATGTTCTTTCCGCAGCCGCCGTCCAGCCAGCGCGCCCCGTGACCGGTAAACCGCCGGAGGATACCGTCGTACACCTCCCAGCGCTGTTTATAGGAGGGGTCGAGTTTACGGACGAGCCGTTCGGCTGTTTCCCTGTTGCGTTGTGGAGAGTGAGCCATTCAGAGTATCCCTGGCTGAGATGAGTAAGGATAGATGGACAGTGCGGGAACGAAGATGGTACACCCGGGCTTCATTTCAGTCAAAAAACTTGAATTTGATGATATGGTAGAGAGCACTGAAAGCGTCTTTCATGCCGATTTTTTTCCCCTCGTTGTATGTCCGGCCATGATAGACGATCGGTACCTCGTAGATTCGGACGTTGAGGCGGGCTATTTTCTGAGTCAGTTCGGGCTCGACCCCGAAACGTCGGGATGTTATGGTGATCTGTCGGATAACATCGCGGCGGAAAACCTTGTAGCAGGTTTCCATATCGGTGAGGTTCAGATTTGTCATTATGTTGGAAAAAAAGGTGAGCAGGGTGTTCGCCACATAATGCCAGAAATAGAGCACGCGATGAGGACTGCCGAGAAACCGTGAACCGTAAACAACATCCGCCTTACCATTGACGATGGGATCGATAAGCTTTACATAATCGTCAGGGTCGTATTCGAGGTCCGCATCCTGGATGATGACAATGTCCCCGGTAACATGCTGAAATCCGGTTCTGAGCGCCGCGCCTTTCCCCATGTTCTTCTCATGGTAGAAAACGCGGATATCCGGTTCATTCCCGAGCTCCTTCAGTATATCCCGTGTGCCGTCCGTTGAACAGTCATCGACAATCACGATCTCTTTCTCAAACGGTGTTTTCCGAACAAGATTGATTATTTCGCGCAATGTTTTATGCTCGTTATACACCGGCATGACAATGCTGAGTTTCACCGCTCCTCCGTGCTTTTACAGGTACATAGTACCATATAATACAACGTCCCGGGTTTAGCGACAAGCCATTTTCACCTTATCAGGTTATTTTATGCCAGTTTGCATATAATGATTCACTTTTATCCCCGAAAAGAAAACGGCTATCGGAGATTCAATTTTTTCTCTTTTGCCTTATGCCGTTCTTTTTATTGATTTTTGGGTAACACCAGGATTTTCTTGCTCCTTTGACTTGACAGACAACGATACCCGTAGTACTTTGGGAGACAGTTCACGGAGGATATATGGCAAAAAAAACACGGATACCGGTTCGCGCCGTCAGGGCGGCAGCCGATATACCCGCGCCGTTTTTCGAAAACATCGGACAGTGGTATGAGTCTGCAGAATCGTGGATACCCTGGGCGGTTGCCTGTTTATATACGGTTTTCATGGCTTACATCGCCTTCCGTTACCATACGGTCGGGGGGCTCGATGTCGAGACCGATTTCTATGCGGAGCTCTATCCGCAGGCAAAAAAACTCGTGGGCGGACATTTTTCCCCGCTCAATTACGGCGCTAAAGGGCCTGTTTATTCCTTTCTGCTTGCGGGTGTTTACGGCATCGTCCGTGACTACTTCAAGGCCGCGCAGGTGCTGAATCTTCTCAGCAGCTTCCTGTTTATCGGTGTGCTGTATAATCTCATCCGGCAGGTTTTCAACAGTCTGACAGCCATCCTTGTCATTTTTGCCGTCGTCACGAATTTCATGTTTCAGAATTTTACGTACCAGACAGGTTCGGATATGCCGTTTCTGGTGCTCTGTGTCAGCTCGATGTATTTCCTGTTCAGAAACAGCGGCACGCGTGACCTTGTCCTGTCGGCTCTGTTCGGGATTCTGGCATTCCTGACACGGTATAACGGTGTGTTCATCGTTTTCGGCTCCATGGTGTTTTACGCTTTCGAGGATATCCCGGTCATGCGTCGTATGAAGAGAATCGGGCTCTGGATCGGTGTATTTGTCGTGGCAGGTCTTCCGTGGTTCATTCCAAACTGGATCGCGACAGGCAACCCGGTATATAACGAAAATTACGTAAATGTGATGCTCGAATTCTACGGCAACGGTTCTTCCGGCTACGGTTACGAAAACTGGGAGCAGATGCTTCCCAGACGGTTCACGAGCCTCGGAGATATTTTCCTCTACAATCCCGTCTATTTTCTGAAAAAGATGGCCTCGAATGCTGCCGGGCATTTCATATGGGATATGCGGGCTCTCGTGGAGTGGAGGCTTGGTGTCTGTGTCATGCTGGGGCTTGCGGCGTTCTTTTTTACAAAACCGGACAGGCGGAAACTCGTATTTTTTTCATTCGGGGCAGTATACTTTCTTATTCTGACGCTTGTTTTTTACAATTCGCGTTTTTCATTGTATCTCCTGGCATTTTATATACCCGTTGCAGTGCTGCCGTTTTCGAATACTCTGATCACGCGGTTTCTGAAGCGGTTTTCATGGATTCCCGTTGCCTTTCTTTTTCTCCTTACCTCGACATATGCCTATACCACAACTGTTGATATAATCGAGAATATCAGATACACCCCGTTTTTTCTCAAGGACATGGGAGAAGCGCTTGCCAAACAGAATATCGACAAATCCGCGAAACTTCTGGCGCGCAAACCGCATGCGGCCTATTATGCAGGGCTTACACCGTCGATGTTTCCCGGCGATGATGTGCAGACCGTCGACCAGCTTGTCACATACTGCCGTAAAAACGGGATCGAGTATATTCTGTACAGCCTGGTCGAGGTGAAATACCGCCCGCAGCTCCAGGAACTGCTCGATATCAGTAAAGTTCACCCGGGACTGGAGGCTATGGTCGCCAGCCAGTTCGGTGTGGTATACCGTGTCATACCGGAGTGATTTTTCTGCCTTGTGTATTCTGATTTACACCCCAGCACAACCGCAGCGGTTCGAGAAAACGGAAATCCATATGGGGAAAAACGCCAGAAATCGGAAATAATGGTGGATTATTTCATTGACATATGGTTGTTTTACGGTTAAAATTATTAACTGATGTACCAGTTTCTGTCAATTTGAGTTAATTTACAATAGAATCGGCAAGTTACCACTTTCACTAGTTAACGGTGTTCCTGCGGGGAACGCTGGAAGGAACAATTCCACATGTCAAACTTTGTCGTGAACAACCCGATTACCCGGTTTTTCCGTACTGTCGTAGGGCCGGCTGCAATTATGGCTGCGGGAATGATCGGAGCCGGAGCAGTATCGACCCGTCTCCTTGCCGGCTGCTGGTTCGGATTTTCGCTTTTATGGGTGGCGCTCTATGTCATTCCCATGGTTATTTTCACCAACGACTCGGCGTCCCGTGTGGGAATCATGACAGGGCACAGGGGTATGCTGGATATGATCAAGACCGAACTTCATCCTGCCCTTGCCTGGTTCATATTCATTCCCACGTTTCTTTTGAATATTGTCATAAATATAAGCCAGATGTCGGTTATGGTCGAGGCAGCATACGGCGTGTTCAATATACCCCTTCCGGCTGGTGGCGCGGTTACACCGGGAAAAATCATGATTGTTCTCTGTCTTGTAACCCTGACGGTGCTCGGTTCGGTCACCGGAGGTTTTAAACGTCTCGCGAAAGTAATGACCTGGCTCCTGATGATCATTCTCGTCTGCTTCATCGTTGTAGCGGTCAAAGGGCTCTTGGACCCCCATACATGGGTACGACTTTTCAAAGGTCTTGTACCGCGCATTCCCGAAAACGTGCAGGTCCTCGGTTCCTCGGATGTGAGAGGCGGATTTACCCAGCTTATGGCCATCGCCGGACAGGCGCTCCCCGCCGCGGTATTTCTCTCCTTCGGCTATTTCACCAGTGATGCGGGGTACACCGAAGCCGACCTCAAGCAGAATTTCTGGAAATCAGTGCTTAATTTCGGAGTTATCTGGGGTCTTTTCTCCGTTGTCGTCGTTGTCGCCGGTGCAACCGCGCTCCAGGATGTCTATGTCGGTGAAAACGGCGGGCTTCACTGGTCCCAGATTTCGAGTGTCGCACAGGCCGGTAATGTCATCGCCCCGGCTTTGCCGAGTTCGATCGATTTTCTCGCAAAGAGAATCTTTTCCCTGGGCTTGTTTGTCGCGGCTTTCACAACCATGGTCTCCGTCGCCCTGCTCATGGTTTATTTCTGCCTCGATATCGTCGGAAGAGAATGGAAATTCAGCCCCGGATACCGGCTTTTCCAGGTTCTTCTTGCTCTCTGGATAATTGTACCGGGTGTTCTTTCGCCGTTCTGGAAGCTCCCCGCGCTCATTCAGGCGATTATCGCAATGGCCGGAAATCTCATTCTTGCGCCGCTGGCGGTGCTGATCATCATGCTGTTTATCAACAAAAAATCGTATATGGGCGTCCATAAAGCCAATATCGGCAGGAATATCATGCTCGCCATTACCTTCCTCTTTTCACTGTTCGTGGTGGTTTACGGCATTTTAAAGTTTTTGGGTCAGTTCGGATTGACAGGCTGAACGTTATTCCGGTAAAATATCATTATAAAATACAAGCCCGCCCTTCAAGGCGGGCTTGCTTTTTGGAAGGATTTGCTCTATCATTTCATCTGTGGAACATCCCTCAGGTATGGAATATGGTTCGGATACACACTATGGGAATCAACAGCCGCCATATGGTATTTTTTCTCAGAATCATGACGTTTATTACGGTGATTCTTTGCCTTATTACCACGCCATCCGGAGCGTTTGTCCTGGTGAAGGATGGTCTTCCCGCCTGTTTCATCGTACTGCGGAACGATGCCCCCGAAGCCGAACGGTATGCCGCCCGTGAATTGACCGATCATCTCGAAAAGATGACCGGCGCGCGGCTCCCGATACGTGAAGCCGGTAAAGCCGATGCTGTTCCCGAGATAGGCCATGCGGTGCTCCTGGGACGGGGATCATGGCTCGATCTGCCCCGTTTCAGGGAGATCGGGGAGGATATGGACACCCTCGGATCACAGAGTTATTTCATCAGGGCATATGGCGCGGACGATTCCGAAACGCTCATCATCACGGGGGCCACGCCGCGTGCAACCCTTTATGCGGTGTACGAACTCCTCAAATTCCTTGGCGTCCGCTGGTATACGCCCGAAGTAACGAAGATTCCTCATACACGCACTGTTGACCTGAAAAACATCGATATCGCGGATTTTCCCTGTTTCCCGTATCGGGGGATACTGAGGGGTAACGATGAAATCTTGCCCGAATGGACTGCCCGGCTGCGGCTCAATGCGGGGTACGGCTTTACGGAGCGCGAGCTCGGCTGTGCGCCCGAATATCTGACGCTCGATATACCGCTCGGTACCTGTTTTTCCACTGTGGATTTTGAACAGCACCCCGAAATGTTTCCCCTCATAAACGGCGAACGCACTTTCGGGTATGACCTGTGCTGTTTTACCAGTTCACGGGCGAAAGCTGCGGCAGCCGACACCATCATCGCCCGGTTGTCGAAAAACCCGTCAGTCACCCATGTCATGCTCATTCCGGACAAATCGGGACAGCTCTGCCGGTGCAGTGAATGTGAAAAGGCAGCCCGTACCGGGGGAAACGCCGTCGATGTGATGCTTGCGTGGCTGAACGGTGTTGCCGAAAGGGTGAACCGGTCAGCCGGTCAGGTTTCCATGGTGCTTGTCCTGCCCGATTCCCTCGATTATGCGCCGAAACGGAATCATCTCTCACGGTACACGGTTGTCCGTCTCGGCGATGACCGGTATGATATCAGACGTCCTTTTGAGGAGTCGGTCGATGAAAAAGTCCTGACATTTGTCCGCGACATGCGGCGGTGGGCGCAGCGCACCGAGTCGGTTTTCATACTCCATCCGGTCGGGAACAGTGATTATCCTGCCGCGCCGTTTCCCGATTTTACGCAGACATTCAAAAACACCCTCATGTACCGTAACGAGTTTGTGCAGGGGATGTTTTTCCGCTTTCCCTGTTCACGGGGAGTACCGTTTGCGGATGACGAGATGCGGATGTGGGTTCTGTCGCAGCTCTTATGGGACAGCGACCTTAACGGCGATGATCTTGCGCGGGAGTGGATAAAGGGTGTTTACGGTATCTCGTGGGGGCCTATGCTCGATTATCGGAAACACCTCCAGAAGATCGCACAATCGCTTGAACAGCCCCTGACTGTCCGCAGCGATCCCGGAGAATACATTTCCGGGGAGTGGCTCTCCGTCGCCGACCGTATCATTCAGCGCGGTTTTGCACAGTCGATGACGGACAGCATCGCGCACCGGTATGTACGCAAAACACGGCTTAATCTCTGGTATACAAGGCTTCTTATCGAGCGTAAAAAGATCGAATCTTCCGGAATCTCACCCGATGCAAAAACTTCCGGGACAATCGCGGAACTGCTGAAAAAATGGGAGACCGAAATGAAGGAATCAAGGTATGACCGTGTTTCGGAGACTGAAACAGCAGACCAGTTCGCACGCTCGCTGCGCACCCTCATTAAACCTTCCGGACCATCCCGGAACCGTTAATCCGATCTATTCACGGGATTCGATAGAACGCGGATATACGCGGTCGGGTGGATATACGCGGATTTGAAATTATAAACACATTATATGAATTGGCAACAATAGTATATATAATATGTTATAGTTCTTCGCGGCTGTGTGAAATTTTTTTATGAATTATCCGGAATAACTCCAATCGATTTTAAAAATAGCTGGGACAAATAACCGTTTTTTCAGATAAAACTTGACTTTGATTGTTCATTTACTGACATTTAAAATGACAGTCTTGAATTTTTTTCTGAAGCATGTATAAATAATCAGGGGTACGACTGTAGATGAGATTATGTTCGATTGAAGAGTGCGAGGATGAGGTACTCGGGAAATCCATTTATCAGGATAACGGGAAACTTCTCCTCGGAGCCGGATACCGCATCTCGGGTACCATAAAGGCAAAACTCCTCGAGCGCGGACATTCACACGTGTATGTCATGGAAGAGGGCACCGAGGAGGTTATACCCGAGGATGTGATATCCGATGAAATCCGTTCTCAGGCCAAACTGGAATATGCCAATAAAATTAATGCCATTACAAAACAGGCGGAATTCAAGGACCTGACGTACGAAAAGGCAGTCGAGCTCCTCGATAAGGGGTATCTCAAAGATGTCAAGATCACCTATGATATGAGGATCATCGTCGAGGAGATTCTGAAGGATATCTCATCTGCGGGCTCTAAATTTCTCAATGCAGTGATGATTAAGTCCGATGAAACCTATTTCCTCGATCATGCGGTCAATGTCACCGTTCTGTCAATATTGCTCGGGAGACGGTACCGGTTCAGCAAACCGGAACTTCTGAGCCTCGCCCTGGGATCGTTTCTTCACGATATAGGCAAAATAATTATCGAACAGCTCAAGGAAGCTCAGCAGCCCAAGCGGGCGGCGAGTCTCTATAAGGAACATCCAACGTTCGGTTACCTTCTGATCCGTGACAGCTCCGATGTCAGTCCCATGGAGACCCAGATTGTCAACCAGCACCATGAATATCAGGACGGCAGCGGTTTTCCCATAGGATTGAAAGGCCAGAATCTTCCGCCCGTAAAGCCTGTTGTACGGGAAAACAAGGGATATATATACCGGCTTGCGGAAATCTGCTGTGTCGCCAATGCTTTCGATAATTATGTGTTCAATCCCAAAAAAGAAAAACAGCTTTCCCCCGAACAGAGTATCAAACAGATTATTCTGGATTCGGAAAAGATATACAACCGTGATATTATCCAGACACTTCTCCAGGTTGTTCCCATCTACCCGGTCGGCACCACGATAAAAGTGATTAATATTGTCGATCCGCACCTTGTCGGTTATGTCGGGGTTGTGGCAAAAATCAACGATGAAAACATTAACAAGCCGGTAATCATACTGACGAAGAACAAGTTCATGAAAAAAATAAAACCGATGATTATCGACACATCCAAGTTTACAACGGTCGAGCTCCAGATTCTCCTCTGAGCGTGGTTATACGCATCCACCATCCCGAAACAAGCCATCAGGCCGGTAACAGCATTTTATCAACTCAATCCCGGGATCGGACTTGTTATATCACTTCTTTCCGCACACCGCTTTTTCGATAAGCTCGCAGAGAATATGGTATACGAGGACATGGCCTTCCTGAATACGGGGCGTTTCGTGTGAAGGGATGAGAATCTCGACGGTGCACATGCCCGCCATCTTTCCACCGTTTCCGCCGGAAAACCCCACGACGTTCATACCTTTCCCCGCTGCGGCCGTGATGCCTTTGAGGACATTCGATGAGTTTCCGCTCGTGGAGATAGCAAGAACGCTGTCGCCTTTTCTGCCGAGCGCATCGATCTGACGGGCGAACACATCGTCATAGCCGAAATCATTGCAGAGCGAGGTGATGACGGATACATCGGTGGTGAGAGCAACAGCCCTGAGCCCCGGGCGCTCCATGGCGAAGCGGCCGACAAGCTCCGCGGTGAAATGCTGCGCATCGGCAGCGGAGCCGCCATTGCCAAAGGCGAACACGGTGCCGCCATCGAGGAGTGTCTGTGAGAAGGTATCCACGGCCCGCCCGATTTCAGTTACAAGCCGTGTATCGGAAAGCATCGATTCAGCCATAAGCTGATGAGCCTTCATGATGGATCGAATGGTCTTGGTCATGGACATGGCTGATTCCCGGTCACAAGGTTTGAAAGACTGATGCTTGTTTTACCCTTCGATTCAGTGCTGTTTCTGCTCTTCGTCACGGAGCGCCCGGTCCATAATATCATAGACACGATCGACCATGGTTTTGGGATTATCGAGGAGCCCCGCTTCGGCAAGTGCATTATCAAAAATCTGCCGTACACAGGACTGGAGAAATCCCTTGTCACTTTTACCTTCGCGGAGTTTTTTCAGCCTGACGATGAGCGGGTGACGGGTATTGATTTCAAGGATTTTCTCGCCCCCGGTTTCCATATCCCTGCCCGCAGCTTTCATGACACGGCGCATGGTCGTTGTCATGGCATCGTCGGGATTGACAATTATCGCGGGACGATCCATGAAACGCAGGGATTCGCGGACATCGGAAACGCTGTCACCGATGGTTTCCTTCATCCAGACCGCCAGCCCCTTGATTTCATCAGGAGAGAGAGCCGGTTTTTCTTCCCTTTCCTGTTCCGCCGTTTTGGCTTCTGGCAGCTTGATATCCGCCGAATCGGCGCTTACCAGCTTTTTCCCCTCATAGTCAACCAGCGCGGTCAAAACGAAATCATCGACCGGCTGAAAGAGGTAAAGCACCTCGATATCCCGCTTCCTGAACGCTCCGATATACGGGCCGTTTTCAATCTCTTCCCTCGACCGGCCGTTGAGGTAGTAAATCGAGTCCTGGCCTTCCTTCATCCGTCCCGCATAATCCGCAAGCGAGATATAATCGTCCTTCCCGCCCGTGCTCGAATGAAATCTCAGGAGAGAAGCGAGCTCCTTACGGTTTTCATAATCCGCGACGATGCCCTCCTTGATGTACATGTCGAATTTATCCCAGATTTCGAGGTATTTTTTTAGATTGTTTTTCGCCTCGTCCTCGAAATGGCGGATAATCCTCCGTGTCAGATATTTCCCGAGTTTGCGGAAGATCATGTTATCCTGAAGGGTTTCACGTGAAATGTTGAGGGGCAGATCGGCGGAATCGACAACGCCGTTAATGAACCTGAAATAATCCGGAAGGAGTTTATCGGTATGCTGCTCAATGAGAATCTTTCTGCAATAGAGATTTATCGACGGCTTTGTTTTGAAAAGGCCGAAATGCTCGAAATTCATGGCGGGGATATAGAGGAGCGCCGAGAACTGAATAGGGGCATCCGAGGTTATATGGAGTCTCGACAGCGGCTCTTCCGCAGAATTGGAGATGAATTTGAAAAATCCGTTATATTCCTCATCCCCGACTTCGGACGGCGATTTGAGCCATATTGCCTGGACGGTGTTGACTTTTTCTCCCTTGAGGAGAATGGGGAACGGAACAAAGTTCGAGTACTTGGTGATGGTGTTTTTAATGATGGTTTCATCCTCGTATTCACGGGCATCGTCCTTGAGCGTCAATATGACCGATGTGCCGCGGGGGAGAGAATCCGCCTCTTCAATGGTGTATTCGCCGACACCGTTGCTGACCCATTCATACCCCCCGGCTTCGGGTTCATAGGACCGTGTTCTGACACGGACTTCACCCGCCACCATGAACGCCGAATAAAAACCGACGCCGAATTTACCGATAATTTCCGATTCGAGCTCCTTGCGGTTTTCAACCGATTCGAGGAATTCACGTGTTCCGGAACGGGCTATGGTTCCGAGGTTTGCGGTAAGTTCCTCGTGGGTCATGCCAACGCCGGTATCGGTTATGGTGAAGGTATGGTTGTCCTTGTCGGTTTCGATCCGGATTTCGTAGGGAGCTTCCTTATCAGTGTACGTGTCGTGTAAAAGCGCCTCGTGACGCATCTTTTCGAGGGCGTCGGATGCGTTCGATATGAGTTCTCTGATAAAGATTTCGCGGTGGGTATAGAGCGAATTGATAACAATATCGAGAACCTGTTTGACCTCCGCCTTGAATTTTCTTTTTTCGGGTTTCCGTGATTCCCGTGATTCAGTATTCTCTGTACTCATAGTATTCACCTCGATATCGGGTTATTGCCTGCATGTTACAGTGTTGACCAAAATATATGATATCTCCGGAGTGTGACCACCATGCCCTGGATTCTTCCCGACAGGGTGATCAGGGGGGATTGAATATTCAAAGCCGCCCTGAATATGGAGTATCAATGTTGTTGTTTAGTTACTTACCGGAATAATAATATACAAAAAAACGTCGGAGAATAAAAGTGTCAAACGGCGATGAAGTATAATCCCGTATAAATCTGGAACATCCCGGCATTCTATGGTTACGGAAAACCATCGTGTCACCGCTCAAATGCCATGAAACCCGGTACGTGTAATGCTTTGCACGGAGCGTGTACTGAAAAAACTGTTATATCGGGCGGAAAATGTTATATTATTGAATATAAAACCACATTTGTAACAATCGGAAACATATCTATGAGAGGTCCGAACATGGTAGAAGAGATCAAGCGCAGGGATATGTTGAAAGGGGGCATCGCAATGTCACTCGGCATGGTGGCCGGCGGGAGCGCATCGGCAGCCCCGGACGAAAATCCTTTCCCCCCGAAAAAAATTGTCATGGCGAAGCCGCCGGAGTATTCACCACTCACCTATCTCAAAAAGGTTACCGCCGAAACAGAGCCGAAGCTGTCGTTCAGGGCATCCACCCGTGCTGAAGCGGAAGCATGGAAACAGAAACTCCGCGACAGGCTCTGGGAACTGATCGGTGAACGGCATGTTCCCGGCGAAAGCAATACTACCGCCCGGCTTCTCGAAACAAAGACGGTGGAAAATTTCAGCCGTGAAAAGTGGGAAATGGAAGTGGTCCCCGGCAGGAGCATGCCCTTCTATATGCTGAAACCCAAATCCGCATCGAAACCGATGAAGACCGTGCTGTGCCTCCATGGACACGGCAACGGCGCCCGTGACATCATAAACGAGCCGGTTGACGATACGGCCCGCGAGCTTATAAAAACGCTGAATACCGATTACGCCGTCCAGTGCGCCAGGCGCGGCTGGTGCGCTGTTGCGCCCGAGCTGTTTGCCTTTGGAGAGCGTGTCGATTATGTCGAGGATGCCCGTCCCGGTTTCGACGGCGGCTGCGAGAAGCCTTTTCTCAATGCGATTGAAGTGGGAAAGACTCTTATCGGAATCCGCGCGAAAGACATATGCGTATTGATCGACTGGCTTTCGACCCGTGAGGAATGTTCGCTCGATTCGCTCGCATGTATCGGCCTTTCGGGGGGCGGCATGATGACCATGTACACCGCGGCTCTCGACGACCGTATCAAACGAGCGCTCATTGCAGGGTATGTCACCGAAGCTTCGGGTTCGGTTCTTCCCATTCGTCACTGCAGCTGCAATTACATTCCCGGTCTCTGTCAGTGGGCTGATTTCCCCGATGTGGCGTCGCTGATAGCCCCGAGGCTGTGTATCGTCCAGACTGGCCGAAAGGATGCGATCTTTCCCATTGAAAGCGTCAGGGCTGCCTGTAAGAAAATCGAGAAAGCATACAGTGCTTATGGCGAAAGCGCGAAGTTTCTCCTCCATGAGCATGACGGTTACCATGCATTCTGGAGCCCGTCGCTCGATAACCTGCTGGTGTGAGGTAAATGAGGTGAGCAGATTTCAGAAAATAATCATTATCCTCGGAAGTATCATCGCTTTCCTGATCGCTGCTGTCGGCGGCGGGAGATGGAGATAATCGGCGAGCCGGGGATTAAGGGCTTGTGTTTCGGCGGCAGTGATAAAAAATGATGGGTCTGTGAAGGTACTGTGTTATATTTCATCAAAAGTCGGAATACGTTACGGGGATAACCGTTCCGGAAAATATCTGTCGCGAGGACGTTTCAGGTGATAGGTAAAATACTTGTCGTTGACGATGAACCGGGAATAAGGGATATAATCAAAACGTACGTGGAGCACTTTGGATACATTGTCCATACTGCCGCGGACGGTGTCGATGCCCTGAAACAGGTCGAGTCTGAAAATTACGATGTTGTTCTGACCGACATACAGATGCCCCGGATGGATGGCCTTACACTTACCGAGGAAATCCGTAAAATACAGCCCGATACCATCATTATCATGATGACCGGATATGCGTCTGTCAATACGGCTGTCGAAGCGATTAAAAGAAATATTTTCGATTATATCATGAAGCCGTTTCAGAATATGCATACCATTCTTCAGACCATCGAACAGGGGATAGAACGGAAACGGCTCGTCCTGGAGCGCAACGCTCTGGTCGATGATCTCAGGCGGACAAACAACGATCTTGCCTTTCACCGTGAACTTCTCAACGAGAAAGTTCGTGAAATCGATTCCGAGCTGGGGAGACGTATCGAGCGCCTGACCACCATCTATGAAATCAGCCGGTCCATTTCATCGATAACCAATCTGGATGTTCTGCTCAATACTATCATGAACAGCATAATCAGGTCCATGAAAGATGCCGGGGGCATTTTATGGCTTGTGGATTTTGAAGCCAACCGCCTGAAAAAAGTTATTACCCTCGGGTTGGATAAGACCGATTTCCTTCCTGATACCCTTCAGATACATGAAGGTGAGCTGGGCGGAACAATCAGCGCAGGCCGTGTACGGGTATTCCGGAACGTTGATGAACTGAGCGACCCCGTATTCAGAAAATTGTGCATGCTTGAAAATATATCATCACTTATCATGGTGCCGTTTTCCTATGAGGTCACCATTATGGGTGTTGTGAGCGTTCTGTTCAGGAACAATTACCATATCACCGATGATGATGTGAGTCTTCTCAAGGCTATTGCCGATCAGGCATCGGTATCAATCAAGAATGCCGAGCTTTTTTCAGGCCAGCAGAAAATGTTCCGTGAAACTATCGAGGCTCTGGCAACCGCCATTGATTCCCGTGACCATTACACCGGGGGTCATTCATTCATGGTGACACAGTATTCAATAGCGATTGCGGAACGAATGGGATTCGATGAAAAACAGCTCGACCTGATCCAGATTTCCGGGCTTCTTCACGATATCGGGAAAATCGGTATCAGCGATGCGATTCTCAATAAACCCGACAGGCTCACGGATGAGGAGATGGGCGTGATAAAGGCTCATCCTATCCTGGGGATGACAATCATCGACTCGATCAATGCCCTGAAACCTGTGGCGAAAATCATTTACCATCATCACGAGCACTATGACGGAAAGGGGTATCCGGAGGGTATAAAACGTGATGATATCCCTCTCATGAGCCGTATCCTGACCGTTGCCGATATATTTCATGCGCTAACTTCCGACAGGATCTACCGTAAGGCCATGCCTCTTGAAAAGGCGCTTTCCATCATGCGCGAGGAAATGGGAACAACCATGGATCCCGAAATAGGCAAGATTTTTTTCGAGCTTGTCGAAGAAGAAAAAATACTTCCGCCGCTGTTGCTGCTCAATAGCTTATAGTCTTTTAATCATAATCATCAATGGCTCAGACAATCAGGAGATGTACCGATACAGTACAGCGATTACACCACACACTATGATCTCGATGCATATGATATGCCGATGCCGGAAGATATGGGTCACTTCCGGAAAAGCCTTGAAAAGCGACGTTTCCGGGTTATCGCCGGCCTTGTGCCCCGTTCAGGTATCACGAAAGTCCTCGATGCCGGCACCGGTTCGGGCTGGCTTTCAGAGATGCTTTCGGGGCTCGGTTATACCGTCTGCGCTGTCGATCTCGGGCTGGACAGTCTAAAGCGGGCGTCATCCCGGATGAGAGGAAAAAACAGAAAGGTGTTTTTTACCCTCGGCGATGTTTACCGGCTTCCCTGCCGCGATGGCTGGTTCGACACCGTCGTAGCGAGCGAGACGATCGAGCATCTTGACCAGCCTGACGCGGCTTTCAGAGAATTTTTCCGTGTGATCCGTCCCGGCGGTTCCCTTGTCGTTTCCACACCCTACCGTGAAAAGATAGAGCAGACGCTCTGTATTCACTGTAACAGGAAGACCCCTGTTAATGCTCATCTCCATTCGTTCGATGAATTTTCTCTGACGGAGCTGCTCCGGGATGCCGGATTCACCGTTCAGCGGGTAATACTGTATGTCAGCCGTCCCGCGGAGCGCATGGGAATGGCGGGCTTGACGGGATTTCTGCCTCATGCGGTATGGCGGGCGCTGGATGCTGTGCTGTGCGGGCTTGCGGGCAGGCAGTCATTCATGGCCATAAGGGCGATTCGCAATGAACGATGATAGAAGTATGGGCGGAAAAGTAGGAATTGTCGGTTCGGGGAGAGGTATCTATGTCTTCAGCCTCTTTATTCTGAACATAGGGCTTGCCCGCTCGATGGGCACTGCAGGATTCGGGGCGTTCCAGCAGGTATTCATGTTCAGCGCCCTGTTCATGATTCTGAGCATTGGAATTCCCGAAACGCTGTATTTTTTCCTTCCGCGCCTGACACCGGAAGAACGGCCCGGTTTTCTCGGCCAGACTCTGCTCATACTGGGCATGGGAGGGGTACTGGTAGCATGTGTGTTCTGGTTCGGCGCGCCGTTGTTTGCGGGCATTCAGAAAAATCCGGAGATTGTCTCGAATCTCAGGCTGTTCGGATTGTACGGCGGATTTCTCATTGCCTCTTCATTTGCAGATCCGATTTTTATTACGTTCAAGCGACTCAAATACCTGTTTATCCTGAGCTCCCTGCACGGTATCTTTTTTATCGTGCTCACCGTCTGGCAGTATATAACCAAAGCCGATGCACAGAAACTGTTTATAGTTATGGCTGTTTTCGGATTGGTAAAATTGATGCTGTCGGTGATGTATCTGTACAAGATGCGCGGTGACACGGGTCCGATCAGTTTTTTCAGCGGCAGGCACATGGTTTTACTCCAGATGAGCTTTTCCCTGCCGATTGCCCTGACCAATACCATCGACATCATCTCGAAATGGCTCGATAAATTTGTCATATCGATATTTTATGGCGCAGTGCCGCTCGGCATTTATTATGTTGGAGCGATCGAGATTCCCTTTATCGGGGTGCTTCTATCGTCCATTTACAGCGTGGTCTCACCCGTTATCAACAAGCTTCATCACGATCAGAACAATGCCGGATTCGCCTTGTTCGTGAATAAAACACTGAAATTGACCGCAAAAATCATATGGCCGCTGTTCGTGTATCTCATGATATTTTCCGATCATCTCGTTCCGCTCGTGTTCAGGGCCGATTATGCGGCCTCGGTACCGACTTTCAGAATCTATCTGCTGCTGATGCCGGTGCGGATTGCGCTGTACGGTGTTATCATCATCGCTCTCGGGAAGCCGAAGGTCGTGTTCTGGACATCGTTTGCAGCTTTGGCAGTGAACCTCGTCCTCAATGTGGTTCTCATACGGTTTATCGGATTCCAGGGGCCTGCCATTGCGACGGTTTTTTCGACATATGTCCATGTTATCATTCTCATGGTTATTATCATCAGGACGCTCAAGGTATCATTCGGCGATCTTGTCCCGGTAAAAACCCTGTTCGATATCGGGATAACCTCCACAATTGCCGGTTTGGTCGCGTTCTTACTGACACGGATGTTTGTCAGGGACATTAAAGTGGTGACGATGTCCCTGCCGATTTTTTTTGGCGCATATATTTTTCTGGCATCGAAAGCCGGGTTTATCAAGATTCTGAGTTTGACGGATTTACTGGAAGGGAATTTCCTTGGCAAGAGAAATGACCGTTCGTCCGATAAATGACGATGTCCTGTGGGACTCTTTTGTTTCTTCATCGCCCCAGGGAACGGTGTTTTCAACATCCGCATGGATAAGAACGGCGGCTGCGATACAGGGCGGCGAGCCCCGCTTCCTCGGTGTTTTTGAGGACGACCGGCTTGCCGGGGGGGTCACGTTTATCGAGCTGTCACGCGGACCTTTCAAAAAGATAACCACGCCCGTGCTCACTCCGTACGGCGGTGTCATGTATCGTCCGGCCTCGGGAAAGCGGAGCACCGGGGAAGAAAGCTTCACGACGACCTGTGCGGAACTGCTTATCGGTTATCTGAGCGGACGGTATTCATATTCCTGTCTTGTCCATGCGCCGGGCCTCGGCGATATCCGGCCGTTTACGTGGGGAGGATGGCGCGGGAACGTCCGTTATACTTATATTGTCGACCTGACCGACACCGGGCGTGTCTGGGATCTCATGGAACGCCGTGTCCGCACCGTACTGCGGAAAGCGGAATCGTCCCTCGCTCCCGGCGGGCCGGTCGATATGGAACAGTTCGGCGGTCTCTATGACCGGATATATCGGGATCGCGGAAAGAAACCCCCGATTCCCCGGAATATCGTGACAGCTTTTGTCGATACGATGATGAAAACCGGGCTTGCCGAAATGCGGTCTGTCCGTGATGAAAACGGCGATATCATATCCACGATGGTTCTGGTATCCGGATACGGCACAGTCTATGCATGGATCAGCGGGTCGGTTCCGGACAAAAACTCCACAGGGGCGTTTTCTCTCCTGTTCTGGGACACGATCCGCCGGTATTCGGAAACATGCACGCTGCTCGACATGGTCGGCGCCAATATTCCCTCGGTGGCTTTTTTCAAAAAAGGGTTTGGAGGAGAACTCAAACCGTATTATGTAACAGAGCGGTATGGTTCCCTGTTTGCTCGGGCCGTTTTCGGCGCGTACGGAGAAATAAAAAGGATTTTTTCACCATGATAGATCTGATACTGACATCGAGCGTCGAAGGACCTGCATCCCTGTTTACCCGGAATTTCAGAATCCATGCCGGAATTCCCCTTGGCCTTTACGAGGGCGGCCTGCGTTCGCCTATCGCGCTTGTCTACGGTGATATTTCAGAGAAAAATCTCAGGGAATACAGCGAAATCTATCCGGCAATAATAGCTGTCCCTTCGCTCCAGAACGATGAAATCCCCGAATATCCGTGCCACTACGAAACCATGACGGTGAAAGCGCCGATACTGGCGAAAATTCAGCAGATCGACCGTGAGGGATTCTCCTGCTTCATTAAAACATCCGAAGGCGGACCGCTCGTATACGAGGGGTATACCGGTAACGCCTATACATTGATTTTCGCTGCCGATATAATAAAAGCGACCATCCGGATTCTGTCGGGCGAGCTCGAGGAGAAGACGGGTACCGACCGCTACGGCCGTCACAATCCCCTGCCCGAAAGCGTCATATATGCCCCGGCCGTGTCCTTTCACTTCAACCTGCTCGAAAGCGTCATCCGCTACATCTTTCGAAAGCTGCACCTGCCGCTTTTCTCGCTGCCTCGGTGGCCGGCTTCGGCTTCGATGGCGATTTTCCTCAGCCATGACGTCGATATGGTCAAGAAATGGACGGCGAAACGAATCGTGTATGAACTGCTGCTTTCCCTGGCCGATCTCTTACGGTTCAGGGGCGGACGGTTCGTGCGGACGATTGAGGCGCTTTCGGACGCCCTCAAGGGTTACGATCCCTACTGGAATTTCGATGAACTTCTCTTTCTCGAAGGCGGAAACGGATTCAAATCGACATGGTTTTTTGCACCGTTCGGCGGCGAATACTCCATCCGGGAAAATGATATCGATCCGGTTTACCACCGGAAGCCATCGGAGATAACAGCCATGATACGGCGTATCGTCGAGGATGGCTGTGAACTTGCTCTTCACGGAACCCGCGGCGCTTTTCGCGATGTCAACGACCTGAAACGCCAGCTGGAATCCTTTGAGTGCCGTCTTGGTTTCAGGCTTGCCGGGGTACGTCACCACTATCTCATGTTCCGTCACGGGAAAACGCTCGAAGCTGCTGTCCAGGCGGGTCTCATGTATGATGCTACGCTGGGATTCAGCGACAGGCCCGGTTTCAGAAACGGAATGGCGTCGCCCTATTTTCCGTATCCCCTCGATCATCCTGCGGGGAAAATACTGGAAATTCCGCTCAATTTCATGGACTCGGTGTTTCTCCACAGCGGCGGAGATCAGGAAATGATGAAACGCCGCGTCCACGAGTCGTATCTGTATGCCAGGGCGGCAGGCGGGCTTTTCAGCGTTCTCATTCATCCCGGCAACATGGACCCGTCCGAGATTCCCGGTCTGGCGCATTTTTACCATTCGTTCATCCCGCGCTGCCGCCTCGACCGGGCCCGTGCGATGACCGGCGCCGAACTGGCGCACTGGTGGACAACCCGCGAAAAGGTTCTCCGGGCACTGGAATACGCTCCGGACATGTGGCGTATCAAAGGACTGTCGTTTCCCGAAGAAATGGACTTTTCCATTTCCGCGCCGAATATCACTTCGATGAAATTTACGATCGAGGGTGCCCGCGGAGCCACCGACCTCAGCCATGATACACTGACCATACGGCCGGGGCAGGTCGATCCAGAAAAGGGCATTACCTTTGTGAGAAAACGGTGAAGGGTGATGCGCCGGGAGACATGCCGTTTTTCAGGCAGGGAATGTGTTTTTCACCATACCATTACCGATGAGCAGGAGTATGTCCGCACCGGAAGAGCTTAAAACGGTTCTTGTTCTCCTGATCGGAGAGGTTCTCGAAGACCCCCGTGTCCATAAAACATGCCTCTCGCTCCGCAATTCGGGCGCCGATGTGACGGTTGTGTGTACCAATCCCTCAGGACGGCTGGAGAAGGAAATCGCGGACGGTATCGGCATCGTGCGGTTTCCCCATCGCAGGGAATTCATACTCAAGCGGCTCTACAACCGTCTCGGAGGACTTCTCAAACCCGAATACCGCCGTGTCGTCTCGCAGATTCACGAGGATGTTCCCTCATCATCCGTCATGGCTGCGCTGCGAAATACGGTACTGACAATGAATTTCAATCATTTCATGCGAAGCACCGAAAAGATCGGCCATATGATGACCGGAGCGTTTCCGGGGAGAACCTTCGATCTCGTCCACTGCAACGATGTGGACACGCTTGCCGCAGGGTGTATACTCCGACGGTCGGGCGCGGCGAAAACGCTCGTGTACGATGCCCACGAGTTCTGGCCGGGAATCGGGGTTCACGGGAGCGCGCCGAACACGAAACTTCGTGAGCTCGAAGCAGAAGGAATCGTATACGCCGATCGCGTCGTTACGGTCAATTCCATGATTGCGGAGATGATCGGGAAAGAATACGGCCTGAAAACGGTTCCCTCGGTTGTCATGAACTGTCCCCCGCTCTTCGGGGGGCCTGTTTTCACCGACATGGTGCACGACCCTGTGCGGGTGCTCTATCAGGGCAAGGTTCAGGCGTTCCGGGGGCTCGAGGAACTCGTACTCGCGTTCAGACACATCGACGGTGCAGTGCTGACCATTTCAGGATACGGTCCCCTTGTCGAACGGCTCGAACGGCTGAGAGACTCGGAAGGACTTGGCGGCAAGGTTACCATTACGGGCAAATATGCCCCCGATGAAGCGCTCGGGATCATCACCGGGCATGACATCGGGGTGCTCCCGTTCAATCCTGTGACCCTGAGCATCATGTATTCCTCGCCCAACAAGCTGTTCGATTATGCCATGGGGGGACTGGCTCTCGCCGCAAACGACCTGCCGTACTTGAAACGGGTTATCGAAGAGCACGCCATGGGGAGAATATTTCCCGACAACGATCCGGAAAAAATCGCCGAAGCTATAAATACTATGGCCGGGGACAGGGAAAAACTGAAGGAGTATAAACGTAATGCCCGAAAAGCCGCAGAAGAACACTTCCACTGGGATAAACAGTTTACGAACTACCCCTGGCGGCCATGACCGCAAAGCTTCGCTGATTCCGGAGTCACTGAAGAACATATATCCCAACCATGTGCAGTCTCTGTATGGCACACCCGCGTGTATTTTCCGCGATCACCGCTGGACACTGCCCGTCCTGTACCGGGGCTGGCAGGAAGGCATGCTTTCGCTGCCTGTACTGCTCATCACCTTCGACAGGCACCGTGATGCGCTCGAACCCGTGAACGGTGCCGCGGAACTGGCCCGTTTCCGCCGTGATGAGGGAACATTTGAAAATCTGGTGGAGCTTGTGACACACCACCTTTCGCCGCGTGATGACGACTGGATCCTTTCCGGCATGGAACTCGGCCTGATTTCAGATGCTGTCCAGTTTCGCTCCGCCATCGAACCCGTCGAAGGGGAAACCACCGTACAGAAATACGTTGACGAACAGGGAACCGGACACCGGCTGTTCCGGCTGGGCCGCCCCGTACGCGAGCTGTCCTACAAAGGAGCGCTCGTCGATACAACACACGAAGCATCCATGGCGGGACTCTGGCCGCTGCTCGGGTGGGATTCTTCGAAGAGCGAAATAACAACCGGAACTCATGACCGGATAGTCGATATCGATCTTGATTTTTTCACCTTTTCATGGGATACCCATACATTTCCATTTCCCTTAGAGATATACGAGGGGGAGTTCCTGAACCCGTGCCATTCAGGCTCCGGCAACAGTATCACCCCTGCCGCTTTTCTCCGGAGGCTTATTGAGACCGCTCCGATGGCAACGGTGGCGACAGAGCCGGATTTTTGCGGCGGAGCGGGGAAAACCGGGATTATTCTCAGGGATGTCAATCGTTTATTGTTCGATAACACACTTGATGAAACGGGGGTTCAGGTGGATTATCCGCCGGTTTACCCGCATGAGTAGGGAATGTCCGGTTAAGTACATAAAACGGTTGAGCGGGTGGTGAAAAAGCATCCGTTTACATACGCGATGACGAAAATGTTATTTTTTACTGTCAATGGTGTATAAATCAGCTGATAATTCTCTATTTTTAAGAACATTTTAGGTGATACTTTCCTTTGCGCGCCCAAAGGAAAGTATCCAAAGGAAAAGGCGCCCGCGAAAAGCCTGCTTCCCCGCTCACTGCCCGTTTTTCGGGAATGTGTGAACTCACGAGCCTTCGGCTCGCTCGGACAGCACCCATTCTTTTTCCGAAAACCGGTTGTGACCGTGGTGTTTGCGACGGGTTTTAAAATCATCTGCATTATGGTCTATATTCTGTTTATAATCAATGCATTGCAGTTCATTTTCAATGTGGTATTTGGATAAGTCAGCGTGTAAATCAGCGCCCGAATCATTAATCGGGTATTCGTTCTGACTCATGACAGGTTATCTCCTGCAGACGGAATTTTTAACAGAATTTTCAGAATAAAAAAACATATAGGAATACCAGTGTATAAAACGTGGAATTACATGCTCGGGAATGTAATTCATTGAAAATGTGCCAAAATAATATTTGACATTTATTGTTGTTAATATTATCTTATTAGTCTGTAGTTTAAGCCACTCTATTATGAACTAATTGACGGGCGGATTTTTGTGTTTAAAATAAAAATGCCCATTGATTTGTTGCATAGAGGGCGGGAATAACTCAATTGGTAGAGTGTCACCCTTCCAAGGTGAAAGTTGCGAGTTCGAGTCTCGTTTCCCGCTCCATAGACAGAATAAGACCGGCGAAATATATATTTTTGTTTGAAAAAAGCAATAAGCTGAGCGCCCACATAGCTCAGTCGGTAGAGCGCATCCTTGGTAAGGATGAGGTCAGCAGTTCGATCCTGCTTGTGGGCTCCAAAACGAATTGGAGACCGGATTCCGGTCGATTTTTTTCAAAGGGGATACCACATGGCGAAAGAGGTATTTAAGAGGACGAAGCCG